>NZ_CAXTBM010000016.1:0-97950 GCF_964242765.1 uncultured Hymenobacter sp. | reverse complement strand
TTTGTATATAATACCTAGGTAGTTACCGGGCAATGCAGCATTAGCGTTATTACCACCTACGAAGTTACCCCCGTTACCCAATACAAAGATGTAGATGATGATGCTAACAACGATTGCCAGCGGAATAACGATGGCGGCAAACGCGGAACCGCCTTTGGCCTCACCTGGTGCGGCGGCAGGAGCGGCAGGCCGCACGTTCTTGTTTGTGGCATTCTTTTGTTCCATTGTTCCGGAGTGTTAAGGGAGTTGGTGGTGAAAGGTAAACTGGTGTTGAAAGGGGTAAATGAACGATAGGAGGACGTTAAGACGGCAGCGGCCCCGCTCACCTGCATGTTATGCAAAAAGCATTAAAACATGGGTCTAATTGTGTGCGGGGCCCGTCCGTAATTCAGTCGATCCTTGGCAAACCTAAGTAAAAACCTGAGTGTCGCCAAATGAAATCAGGGTTTAAACGCCCTAAAACCAATTAAGACTTAAAAAAAGCTACTTTTTGTTTGCCGAAGATTTAGAAATCAAGTTAGATTTTTTTGCCTGTTCCCAATATACATCCATCTGTGCTAAACTTAAGTCCTGAAGTTTGTGCCCGTCTTGGGCAGCCTCTGACTCAAGGTATTGGAATCGATAAATAAACTTTTGATTGGTGCGTTCGAGAGCTTCTTCAGGGTTGATGCCAGCATGGCGGGCAAAGTTGATGAGCGAAAATAATAAGTCGCCAAATTCAGCGGTTGCCCGCTCCTGATTGATTGCAGCTGGGTCGGTATGAGCAAATTCAGCTTCAAACTCTCCCAATTCTTCTTGTACTTTGTTCCAAACTTGATCAGATTTTTCCCAATCAAATCCTGCACCGCGGGCTTTTTCTTGAATGCGCATGGCCTTCACGAGAGCGGGCAGTGAAGTAGGTACGCCGCCAAGTACTGACGTGTTGCCTTTTTCTTTGAGTTTTAATTGCTCCCAGTTACGCTTCACGTCGTCCTCGGTGTCTGCTTGCGCATCACCATAGATGTGCGGATGACGGAAAATAAGCTTTTCGCATTGTGCGTTCAATACATCCGCTACGTCGAAATGGCCCGTCTCCGAAGCAATTTTAGCGTAGAAAACTAAATGTAAAAAGACGTCGCCGAGCTCTTTTTTTACATCATTTAAGTCGTCGCGAATGATGGCGTCGCTTAATTCGTAAGTTTCCTCGATGGTGAGGTGACGCAACGTCTGCAACGTTTGTTTACGGTCCCAGGGACATTCGGCGCGTAAGCGCTCTAGTACGTCGAGTAAGCGACCGAATGCGGCTAGCTGACTTGAACGGCGGTCGGGCGAGTTATATTCCATGTACTCAAAGATACAATTCTGGCTTGCACAGCGCTACCTTGTTGTACTGGTCCGGCGTAAAGTGCGGGCTGTATTTTAACTATTTAGCCAACTCACGATTGCCAACTCCATCGTAGTGAAAGCAGGGGCGTTTGTCTACTTTTGCGCACCTATTTAAAGAATCAGCTTGTGGCACTCATAAAATCAATTTCGGGTATTCGAGGTACTATCGGTGGGGCAGCAGGTGAAGGCCTGACGCCTCTTGACGTAGTAAAATATACTGCTGCCTTTGGAACGTGGGTACTTGATAAAACGCAGAACAACACCATTGTTATTGGGCGCGACGCCCGTATTTCTGGTGAAATGATAAGCAAGTTGGTTTCTGCTACCCTACAGGGGTTGGGTATCAACGTAATTGACCTGGGTCTGAGCACGACGCCCACAGTTGAGATGGCAGTTCCCGCGAAAAGGGCTGGAGGAGGCATTATTATAACGGCTTCACACAATCCCAAACAGTGGAATGCACTCAAATTGCTTGATAGCTCGGGGGAGTTTATTTCAGATGCCAGTGGGCAGCAGGTATTGGCGCTCGGTGACACCGAGGCTTTCACTTTTGCGCCTGTCATGAAGCTCGGGCAATACAGTATCGATGAAACTTTCTTGCAGGAACACATTGATGCGATACTACGACTGCCGTTGGTGGATGCCGAAGCCATTAAGGTGAAGAATTTTCGGGTGGTAGTTGATGCCGTGAATTCGACCGGAGGCTTTGCCGTGCCTATGTTGTTGGGCGCGCTAGGGGTAGAAATTATCGAGAAACTATTCTGTGAGCCCACCGGTGACTTTGCCCATAACCCCGAGCCGCTGCCAGAGAATCGGCGTGAGATTGCCAAGAAGATAGAGAAGGGCTCCTTCGACCTTGGTATTGTGGTAGACCCGGACGTAGATCGGTTAGCCCTGGTAAACGAGGATGGTACCATGTTCGGGGAAGAGTATACGTTGGTAGCCGTGGCTGATTATGTGTTGCAGCAAAACGGTGGCGGCAATACCGTAAGCAACCTAAGCAGTACCCGCGCCCTGCGCGACGTGGCCCAGAAGCATGGTGGCAGTTATGCCGCTGCCGCAGTAGGAGAAGTGAATGTGGTAACCAAAATGAAGGAAACCAACGCCGTTATTGGTGGGGAAGGCAATGGAGGAATCATCTACCCTGAACTACACTACGGCCGCGACTCTTTGGTTGGAATTGCTCTGTTTCTGAGCCACTTAGCTAAAAGTGGTCTTACAATGACGCGCTTACGGGCCAGTTATCCTAACTACTATATTTCGAAAAATAAAATCGAGTTGACGCCGGAAATCAACACCGATAAGGTGTTGGAATTGATGGAGAAACGCTATGCAAAGCAGCCCGTCAATACCATTGATGGCGTGAAGATTGAGTTCGATAAGGAATGGGTACACCTGCGCAAGTCGAATACCGAACCCATCATTCGCATTTATGCCGAGTCGGAATCTAATGCCACGGCTGATCATCTAGCAAATAAAATCATTGCTGACATAAAAGAAATTATCAATACATAAAGTAAAATGGGATTTCAGTAGGAGGTTTGTTGGCAAATGCTACAGATCATTGCCTGAATAGCAAAAGAGCCATTAGGTGAAATTTGACTTCATATTAGGATTCCGGCTGCCCCGCTGGAATCCTTTATTTTTGCACCTAATATCCACTTCTCATCAAGCTGTTGACTCGCATGACCGTGTATTTCGATAACGCCGCTACTACCCCCCTAGACCCCGAAGTGCTGGATGCCATGCTGCCTTTTATGCGCGAGCACTACGGCAATCCTAGCAGCATTCATGGCCATGGGCGGCAGGTGCGCGCCGCTATCGAAAATGCTCGAAAAACGATTGCGCACCTCATCAATGCGGCTCCCGCTGAGATTAGCTTCACTTCGGGAGGCACGGAGGCCGACAACTACGCTGCTTTTGGAAGCATTCGGGCCCTTAAACTCAAGCATGCTATTACATCGCCCCTGGAACATCACGCGGTGTTGCACACTTTGCAGGCCTTGGAAAAGTCCGGCGACATCAAGCTAAGCTATGTGCGCCATGATGAGCAAGGACGCTTCAATTTAGAGCACTTAGAGGAACTATTGGCCGCGCACCCGCGCACCTTTGTTAGTTTGATGCATGCCAACAATGAAATTGGCAACCTGAACGATATCGAGGCCATTGGGAATATCTGCGCTCAACACGACGCGGTGTTTCATACCGACACGGTGCAGACTATGGGCCACTACCGGCACGATGTGCAAAAGTTGAAAAATCACTTTCTGGTTGGTTCTGCGCACAAGTTTCACGGACCGAAAGGAGTTGGTTTTTTGTATCGGCGCTCGGGGCTGCTTGTGGATGCCTTGATCCATGGGGGCTCGCAAGAGCGTAACCAGCGGGCGGGTACTGAAAACGTGTACGGCATTGTGGGGTTGGCCAAGGCCCTGGAAATTGCGTCCCGTGGCATGGCCGAGCATCAACAGCATATCCAAGGCTTGAAAGACCGATTTATTGTCAAGTTGCAAAGTGAAATTGGCGGAGTGGAGTTCAACGGCACTTCAGCGGAAGCCAAGCAAAGCCTGTACACGGTTCTGAACGTGAGCTTGCCCCCTTCCGATATAAACGAAATGCTGCTTTTCAACTTGGATATCAACCGGGTTTCGGTATCGGGTGGCTCAGCGTGTACGAGCGGGGCCAATGCTGGTTCCCACGTGCTAACAGCCTTGGGGTGTGACCCTAATCGGGGCGCAATCCGCTTTTCTATGAGCAAGTACAATACCACGGAAGAAGTGGACTATGCCGTAGAGCAACTAGCAAAAATGTACCGCAAAGTGCCCGCGTAGGGCAAGTGCATTGGTTTTATCTATATCTGCGAAGGCTGATAGCTGGACTTGTTTCTGCGCGCTCTTCAATAAGCAAGCCCTTGACCTTCCTGAGGTTGAGGGCTTGCTTGTTGGTAAGGTTTCTCTTATTCTTCGATGTGTCAGCTAACTCGCTTAAAAATGAGTTGTCGTTGACTCGTCGGAAAAGATAGTCCTTTAATAGAGTGTTGGCTTTAAGGGTATAGCATCACGCACTGTCTAAACGGGAGTTGCAAACCACTTCTAGCATCATCAGCAACAAACATTTGGTTGTTTATTAAAAGTACTTTGAATTACAAAGTATATACTCTTTCTTTCGGTCGGATTTACCTCAATCAGGCCCGATTATGCGTGTCAAACTTATTCTGCCCGCCCTTACTGAGGCTACTAACCCGTACTGGCGCCCCATCAAATATTCCCTGTTTCCGCCACTTGGACTAGCTACACTGGCGGCCTTCCTGCCGGATGATTGGGAAGTTGATTTGCAGGATGAACACGTAGAAGCACTAGCGCTCCACGACACGCCAGACCTAGTTATCATTCAGGTTTATATTACCAATGCCTACCGAGCTTATGCATTGGCCGACATGTACCGGGGGCGGGGCTGCTATGTTTGCCTCGGTGGGCTACACGTAACTAGTCTGCCCGAGGAAGCCGCGCTACATGCCGATAGCCTGTTCCTGGGGCCAGGCGAAGACACGTTTCCGCAGTTTCTGCGGGATTGGCAGCAACATCGGCCGCAGCCTCGCTATGTAGCGCCCACCAACCGGACTCTGGTTGGTACGCCCCCCATCCGCCGCGACTTAATTCGGCGTGAGCTGTATCTGGTGCCTAACTCCATTGTTGTCACGCGGGGCTGCCCGCACCATTGCGACTTCTGCTATAAAGATGCCTTCTTCGAGGGTGGCAATACCTTTTATACGCAGCCCGTGGATGATGCCCTAGCGGAAATAGACCGGCTGCCGGGCCGGCATCTGTATTTCCTCGACGACCACCTGCTGGGGCATCAGCGCTTTGCCGCCTCGCTTTTCCAAGGAATGCGCGGGATGGGGCGCTTGTTTCAAGGCGCTGCCACCGTGGATAGTATTCTGCGCAACAACGGGTTGCTGGAGAAGGCGGCTGCCGCGGGGCTGCGCAGTCTGTTTGTCGGGTTCGAGACGTTAAGCGAAACCAATCTGCGCGCGAGCAACAAGCGCCAAAACTTGGGCCGCGACTATGCCCGGGCCATTGAGCGGTTGCATGGCTTGGGTATCATGATTAATGGCAGCTTCGTGTTTGGGCTGGATGATGACGGGCCGGACGTGTTTCAGCGCACGGTGGAGTGGGCAGTGCGTCAAGGCATCACGACGGCCACCTTTCACATTGCCACACCGTATCCGGGTACCGACTATTTCAAGCGGATGGAAGCGGAAGGCCGGCTGCTGCACCGCCACTGGAACGAATATGATACCCGTACGGTGGTGCACCAGCCCGGTCCGTACCTCACCGCCGAGCAGTTGAAAACTGGCTATGACTGGGCTTACCGCGAGTTCTACTCCTGGGCCAACATCACCCGCGCCAGTCTGGCCCACGATTCTGTGAAGCATCAGATCAAGCACTTTGCTTATGCCGGGGGCTGGAAACGCTTCGAACCGCTCTGGAATTTCATGATCAAAACGCGGCAGTTGAACTCGATGCGGCCATTGCTGGAAGCTATTCTAGCCAAGGTGCAAGGCCAGCGCCCAGTGAACACGCCCACGCCAGCCGACTTTATTCCGTTGCCCATCGTCTCGTAGTTCGTCGGCAAGGTCTGGCAAGTTGCGGCTAATAACTGCCCTCGGCACCACCGCCGCCAGAACTGCCACCGCCAAACTCGAAACCTGCCTCCGCAGGTTGGGGCACGTTGGCAGTCTGGGCGACAACAAGTGATTCTAAATTGAATTTACGCTCATCTTCATCTTCTTCGGCGGCAGTGGTGAGGCCGTGGCGGGGTGCGCGCAAATAATGCGTCACCCATAGCATTGCTGCAATAAGCATTGCGCCAACCAGTGTAGCAGCTATTTCAGGCGGCAGCACAGACCGATAGTGCCGGAGCGTGTACACCGAAAAGGCCATCAGCACCAAACCCACCAGCAGCCAGATCCGGTCGTGCCGCCGCAAGCCAACTACCACATAAACTATCGGAATGCCGGCCGTGAAAAAGTAAAACAGCCACGCAAATGGTATTTGGGTCGATACTACAGCATCACTTAGCAGGGCGTTGCCTTCGCGCACTACCAAGTAGTTGCCGCCGAGGTAGAAGGTTGCTAATGACAGCACTTTCAGCACTTGAAGGCAGGGCTTGTAGTACAGATAGTCGGGGCGTTGGGTGAACTGCTTAATCAAGACGTAAGCTGCTGCTGAAGCCAGCATCACAACAAACGGCAAGACTAGGCGGCCAATAGGAAACTGCAACAAGACGCTAGCCAGCAACAGCAGGTAAGTAAGGTGGGCGGCAGCGGCCACTAGCCGGTCGGCATAGCGGACGGTGGCAGCTAGAAGCACGGGCAGCACTAGCAACAAAGTGGTTACTACATACGGGCTAGTAAGCGAATCAGCGTGGCGGTAGCCCTCGGGCGCTAGTTCATAGACCGTGTATACTACCAGGCATATAGTCCAGCCCAAGGTGTAGTAGAGAAGGGCATTGTCGATGCCTGAATGGTAAAGGCGGGAATCTTTGATAGCAAACTCCAGCAAAAGCAACCCGGCTAACACGCTCAGCACACCCGTTGCAATGACTAGCGCCTCATCGGAGCCATACGAGTCAAACGCATCATGAACAAACAACCCCACAAAGCCAGAGCCCGCCGACAGCCCGATAAGCGTGAAGACAAACAAAGTAATGCGCAGGAATATATTAGGCCTGTAGTAGTCAAGAGGATAGGCGGCTAAGACGAACGTGAGTTGTGCAGCAGAAAGCAAACCCCGTTTCTGCCAACGGGTGGCCGCTGCGCGTATGGCCTCACGATACGCCCAAAGAGGGTTGTAGGCTTTGGAATTCATGATTTGATACGCAAGATTTCCTTGATATTCTTGAAGAGCATAACCACTCCGAAACACGACAGCAGGAAATACAGCGGAATCAGTGACTCTGCCTCATCTAGGTTAGTGGAATCAATCAGTTGGACAAACAGATAGGTGACAACGATGTAGCTGTACACGGCGCCCATGAGTACAAACAGATAGGAGTGGGTGCGCCGGGCGTACCAAATCAGAAAGCCGCATATCACTAATACCAAAGCGGCGGCAGCAAAAGGGGGTAGCCACCCTTGCGGATAAAGATTGAGCAGCGAAGCAGTGGCCGCTAACAGCGCTAGATTGCTGCCCAAAGAGATATACGTGAAGCTAAAATGCCGCTTTTTGTCTAGATACTCAGACAGCAGGCCTACGCACATCAGGGCTAACCCCAAGCCTACCGCCGCTCCGCTTAAGCTGCGAAAATGATTGTCGGTGAAGGCTGATAGTGGCGCTACCGACAAGCCTAACCACGATGCCAAGGCCGTAACAGCCATAGAAAGCACACCCCGGTGGTCGAAAAGATAAGCCAGCCAAAAGAACAGCACCGCGGGCAGAAAGACCGCCAGCCCGTAGCGGGTTCCAAAGAGTTGGTATTGATACTGCACATAGCCTTCCAGACTTAGAAACAATAGGCAGCCGAGCAGCAGCACATAATCGGAGACAAATCCTGCTCGGGGCACCTTGGCCCACGTGAAATTGGTGCGGTAGCGGGCCGCATGGCCGAAGCACGCCGCCGCAAGCAGCGCCATGGCGGCAACTACCACACCGTGCCCGATTTCGTCGATGTGTTGGTAAAGCAGAACGCCTAAGCCACCCGTTAGCAGAACGATACCCAGATACAACAAGGCGCGCACTTCGTAATGCACCGAAAAAGGGCGCGTCTGTTCGTTTTGCCGGATTACGGTGGCTTGCTCGGGTGAAACCAAACCTTGGTCTTGCAACTCGTCGAGAAACTGGGTGGAGTCCATGCATTGAAAGTATATAGCAATGTTAATATAAAACGAAACATACCAACTCTCTTGAATTGCGTATTAAGCCACTGCCTAGTTGCCACTAATGGCTACTGGTTCCGAAGGACGAGTTTGTATGGCCGACATTAATATTCAGCGTAAAAAGTCTTCTCCCAGCCCCTGGCTGCTTATTCTGCTAGCCTTACTAGTGCTAGGTGCAGTAGCTTGGTTTCTGTTGCGAAAGGATGCAAACCAGCAAACTCCTGCCGCGCCACCCGAAACTGCTACGTCTACTACTAGTACTAGTGCTATTGATCCTGCCGCTGGCCTTTCTGCCGCCGACAGCATGATGCTGGAAGCGCCCACCGCCACGCCAGAAGCCTTGGCTGCCACCGCCCAGCGCGACCCCGCCAGCCCCGGTTACGCCCGCAGTGGCTTGCGCGTGCTCAGTGGTGTGCTGGTGGATCTGGCCGACCGCGCCGACCTCCGCGACGCGGCCGTAAGCGAGAAGCGCGACGTGCTAACCAGTGCCACCGCACGCCTCGACGATTCGACGGCCAGTTTGCGTCCCGGCTTCGTGGCCGCCACGGGCCTTATGCAAGCCATGCAGCAAAAGGCGTATCCTGCTCTAGAGCCCGCTGTGGGTGATTTGATGGACCGCGCTGGGCAACTGTCGGGGCGCAGCAACACACCCGGGGACCAGCAGCAGTTGCGCGAGTTTTTTAGCCGGGCCACCGAAGTGGTGCGTACGCTAAATGAGCCCAGCAAATAGTTTTTGATTCGTAGTTAGCAAAGTAAATTCCGTGGAACCTACTCCTGTTCCTTCCGCCCAAGGCATGCACCTGCGTCGCCTGCGCGACCTCACCGAGTTTGAAGTAGCCGATGGCAGCCCCGACGTACGCGGCTGGGCAGTCCGCGGCGGTGATGGCAAGAAATTCGGTGATGTGGTAGAGCTTATTGTGGAAGAAGTTGCGCTGAAAGTCCGTTACCTGGACGTAGAGCTTGATACCAGCCTTCAAGTCAACGAGCACGAGCGCCACATCCTTATTCCGGTTGGCGTAGCGGCCCTCGATGAGGAAGGCGACAACGTATTTGTGCCCTCCCTCACGCTGGATTCTGTACTCGATTACCCGCCCTACGAAGAGTTTCATATTTCTCGCGAGTACGAAGAAGCCATGCTTCGTGCCCTGAAGCTGCCGCTCCCCGAACATGATACTTCCGGCTTCTACGAGCAGCCATCGTTCGATGAGCAAAGCTTCTACCAGAATCGGCGCTCCCCGAAGCTGCTAGATAGCTTCCGCCGTCGCGACCGGCAGCAGTAGGGAGCAAGAAAAAGGAAGATTCCTAGGTTCTAACTGCGCATATTACGCTTGCAGAACCGGGCAATCTTCCTTTCCTCTTTGCTTCGATAAACTAGTTCTGGTGGATCATATCCACCACCGCCTTCACCCAAGTTGGGTGAGTGTTCAGCGAGGGCACTAGTTGCCAATGGTCGCCGCCAGCTTCCTCAAACAGTTCTTTAAACTCTTCGCCCACTTCAATAGTGGTTTCCAAGCAATCAGCTACGAAAGCCGGGCTGAAAGCTAACACGTTCTTGATGCCTTTGGACGGGAGAGGCTTCAGAACTTCATCAGTGTAGGGTTGCAGCCACGGGTCGCGCAGGCGGCTTTGCAAGCGGCTCTGGAATGATACCGTGTACTGGTCTGGCGTGATACCGAGCCCATCGGCCACAAGGCGCGAGGTTTCAAAGCACTGCGCCCGATAGCAATAGCGGTTATTTTTGTTGTAGCTGTTGCAGCAGTTGCTCAGCTTGCAGTAGCCGTTGTGGCTGCCTTTCAATACGTGGCGTTCCGGGATACCATGATAGCTGAACACGATGTGGTCGTAGTTGCGCTTGGCCATTTCCTGCTTGCCCAGGTCCACAATGGTGGCAATAAAGCCCGGGTCGTTGGCGAAAGTGCTGATAAAGGAAATGCTAGGTACCACCCACCATTTGCTTACTAGCTCCATCACCTTCTCCTGCACCGAGCCGGTGCTAGCCGCGGCATACTGCGGAAACAGGGGCAACACGATAATGCGCTCCACGGCGGCCTCACGCAGTTCGTTCAAGGCTTTCTCAATGCTCGGGTTCTGGTAGCGCATCCCGAAAGCCACTAGGTAGTCTTTCCCAAGCTGTTCTTGTACCAGTTTCTGCAAGTCGAGGCCGTGAAAGAGGAGGGGAGAACCCCGGTCGGTCCAGAGCTGCTGATAAATCTTGGCTGATTTGGGAGCACGCAAGGGTACTACCAAGCCTTGAAAGAGTGGGTAGCGGATAGCCGCCGGCATATCCACTACGCGGCCATCCGTCAGAAATTCGTTGAGGTAGCGCCGCACATCACTGGTCTGGGGCGAGTCGGGGGTACCAAGATTTACAAGCAGGACGCCAATGCGGCCTTTAGTGGAAGCGGGCATAAAAAACGATAAGTCGTTGACTGTAGCACGAAGCTTTTGCTTTACATCCAGTTAAGCAATACAAAGGTCGCACAACCAAGGACGTGGTACTACTCCTGTGCTACAGCTTACGACAAATATCCTCGACTCAATGTTTTATTAGCTGCTGGCTCACCCGCCGGAAAGTCGTACCTTTGCAGGCCAATTTCCAGACTCTGAAGTGAATACCGAACCTACTCCCCACCGCGCTGGCTTTGTGAGCATTATCGGCAAGCCCAACGTCGGCAAGTCCACGCTCATGAACGCCCTGATGGGCGAACGGCTCAGCATTGTCACGAGCAAAGCACAAACCACGCGCCACCGCATCTTAGGCATCCTCAACGGGGAGGATTTTCAACTGGTGTACTCCGATACGCCGGGCATCATTCAGCCCAAGTACGAGCTGCACAACGCCATGATGTCGTTCGTGTATTCTTCCCTGGAAGATGCCGATGTAGTGCTGTTCGTCACGGACATCTACGAAAAACACGACGAGGAACCGGTGGTGGAGCGGCTGCGCAAAATGCAGGACACGCCCATTCTGCTGCTCGTCAACAAAATCGACCAGGCCGACCAGGCGGAAGTGGAGGCGAAGGTGGAGTATTGGCAGCAACAGCTTCCCAACGCAACTCGGGTGCTGCCCATTTCGGCGCTGGAAAAGTTTGGTACCGGTGAATTGTTGGACCTGATTCTTGGTTATCTGCCAGTCCATCCCCCGTACTACCCCAAAGACGAGCTAACCGATAAGCCCGAGCGGTTTTTCGCGGCCGAGATGATTCGGGAGAAAATCTTCAAGCTCTACAAAAAAGAGGTGCCCTACAGCTGCGAGGTAGGCATCGAGGAGTTCAAGGAAGACGACGACATCATCCGGATGCGCTCGATTATCTACGTGGAGCGAGCCAGCCAAAAAGGCATCATTATCGGGCAGAAAGGGGCCGCTCTAAAAAAGGTAGGCACTTGGGCGCGGGAGGAAATGGAGAAGTTTTTCCAGAAAAAGGTGTTCCTAGAAATCTATGTCAAAGTAGACGAGAACTGGCGCACCGACCCCAAAGCCTTAAGCCGTTTCGGGTACCAATAGCACAAGTAGAACCTCCTGTTTCGGCTAGCGCAGCATCAGGTTCAATTAATAGAAAGCATTCCGACCTTCTTCAACTTAACTACTCCGGGCACTGCCGAACACGGTCGGGCCGGCGGCTGGAGTCAGACCCAATGAAAAACACAATTGCCATTGTGGGGCGCCCCAATGTGGGCAAATCCACTCTTTTTAACCGCCTCGTCGGCCAGCGCAAGGCCATCATGGACGACGAAAGCGGCGTTACCCGCGACCGGCACTACGGCTACGGCGAATGGATTGGGAAGTACTATACCGTCATCGATACAGGCGGTTACGTTCACAACTCCGATGATATTTTCGAGGGGGAAATCAACAAGCAAGTGAAGTTGGCTATCGACGAGGCAGATGTGGTGCTGTTCATGGTGGATGCCATGGCTGGTGTACATGGCCTCGACGAGGAATTTGCCAATGTGTTGCGCCGCTACCAAGGCAAAAAACCGATTTACATCGTAGCCAATAAAGCCGATACCAACTCCCGGATTCATTCTTCTGGCGAGTTTTACTCGCTAGGAGTAGGCGACGGCGAAATATTCCCGGTTTCCTCGGCCAATGGCTCCGGCACCGGCGACTTGCTCGACGCAGTGGTAAGCCATTTCCAGGAAGAAGGCGTTGAAGATCCTGACCTTGGCATTCCGAAGATTGCTGTAGTAGGCCGCCCCAATGTGGGCAAATCTAGCTTTGTGAACCTGCTACTTGGCACTGAACGCAGCATTGTGACTGACATTGCTGGTACCACGCGTGACTCCATTCAAGCGCGCTACAATGCCTTCGGCAACGAGTTTATTTTGGTGGACACAGCTGGTTTGCGCCGTAAGACGAAGGTGCACGAAGATGTGGAGTTCTACTCGGTGCTGCGCTCTATTCGGGCACTGGAAGAAGCCGATATCTGCGTGGTGATGCTGGATGCTACCCGTGGCATTGAAGCACAGGACGTGAACATCATCGGACTGGCCGATAAAAACCGCAAGGGCATCGTAATTCTGGTGAACAAATGGGACTTGATCGAGGACAAGGAAACGAATACGGCCAAGGAATTCCAGGACAAGATTTACGAGAAGATTGCGCCGATTGCATATCCGCCCATCATCTTCACGTCGGTGCTCACCAAGCAGCGCGTACACAAAGCCATTGAAACGGCCATTGACGTGTACAACAACAAGCGCCGCAAAATCCCGACTTCGCAGCTAAACGAAGTGATGCTGAAAGAAATCGAGAAATATCCGCCACCGGCCACTAAGGGCAAGATGGTGCGCATCAAATACGTCACGCAACTGCCCACGCACAACCCGGTGTTTGCTTTTTTCTGCAACCTGCCGCAGTACGTGAAAGAAAGCTACGTGCGCTACCTCGAAAACCGCTTACGCGAGCATTTCGACTTCTCGGGCGTGCCAATCGGCATCATCTTCCGCAAGAAATAAGCGAGCAGGCAGAAAATTCTTTGCAACTGTCGGGTTACCTCTGGAAAGCTCGTGTATAAAGGTGTGTAGTTGGCTGTTGCTTTTCTGAAAACGGCTGAACTACTCCCTGAATCGACATTTCATTCTCCAAACACTCCCTATCATGAAAAAAGTATTGTTCCTCGCCCTGGCTGCTGCTTCCTTCACCTTCACTTCTTGCGACAGCAAGACTGAAAACGCTGCCGAAACCGGTGCAGAAAACGCAGAGGCTACTGGCGAAGCCAAAGCTGATGCAATGGAAGAGCAAGCTGATGCCGTTCGTGACTCGGCTGATGCCACTGCCGACAAAATGGAAGACGGCGCTGATGCTGCCGACGCTCCTGCTACCACGGCCCCCGCTACCACTCCAGCTCAGTAATTGCTGCTGGTCTTAGACCCGAAAGGGGCTTCCCATCATGGGGAGCCCCTTTTTGTTTTATGTGTGCGAGACAATAATAGCCTCAGCCTAAGCGCCGTTGCAGTAGCCCATCAACCACATCAAATAGCTTGCGCGGGGTGTAGGTCCGCCAGGGAAGCTCGTCGAGCTGGCCGCCGAAATTGACGTAGTTATCGATGTTGTATTGCCGCATTTCGCGGATGACGTGTTCCTGGAAGTTTACGGCCGCTATCCAGCCATCTTCCACATCCTCAAACCATTCCTCGTAGTAGTCGTCTTCGGAGCCATGGAAGTTGAATACATTTTCGCCAATGAGAATGAATTTGCGGACGCCCTCGTGCGTCATCATGTCCACGATGTTGCGCTTGAGGTGCATGATGTCGTTTTCAATAGCATCATTCCACTCCCCAATAAATTCGATAACTGCAATGCCTAGTTCGTAATCAACGAACAAGATTTTCAGAAACAGCGTCTCCGAATCGAGACTGTCCCACTGCGGATGGATATAGTAACCGTAAATGGTGTTTACGTAGCTGTCGAGGCTGTTTTCCGCCTCATATAGTGGAGAGCGGGGATCTTCGGAGGCAGAATACTGCTCCATCCAAGCGTAGTGTGGTTCAATAGTGTGCATGGGAGTCAGAATGTGGCGGAAGCTGAAGTTTCTGCCGTATCAAGAGGCCTTTTGCTGCTGTAACTGCGCTTAAACCGTCAGGGTTTCCTAAGGGCCTTTACAAAATACTATGTGTTGCAGTACACAAGTGGAAGTGCGCGTTATTTTGCTTGCTGGGCGGCCAGCGCGGCCCGCACCGACCCGTGTTGGTGCAGCAACTCGGCTGCTACTTCTTGCTCGATGCCGAGCTCATCCATCAGCATCCGTTCGCCACGGTCAACCAGCTTGGCATTCGTGAGCTGCATGTCCACCATTTTGTTGCCCTTCACGCGACCTAACCGGATGAAGGTAGCGGTAGTGAGCATGTTGAGTGCTAGTTTCTGCGCGGTGCCGGCCTTTAACCTAGTACTACCCGTCACAAACTCAGGGCCTGTGACAATCTCCACTGGAAACTCGGCCACTGCGGCTACTGCCGAATCTGCATTGCACACAATGCAACCTGTAGCTAAACCATGCTGGCGCGCTTGTTCGAGGCCACCAATTACGTAAGGTGTACGGCCCGAAGCAGCAATGCCGACCACCACGTCCCGATCCGTGATGTTGTGGGCTTCTAAGTCGCGCCAAGCTTGCTGTGCATCATCCTCTGCGTTTTCCACGGCCTTGCGGATGGCCGTGTCGCCGCCCGCAATTATTCCGACCACCACGCCGTGCGGCACCCCAAACGTAGGGGGGCACTCCGACGCATCAAGAACCCCGAGCCGTCCACTGGTGCCCGCCCCAATGTAGAACAACCGCCCGCCTTTGCTTAAGTGGGCCACCGTAGCCTCCACCAGCGCCTCTACTTGTGGCAGCGCCTTGGCTACTGCATGCGGCACCGTCTGGTCCACGCTGTTCATGCCGGCTAGCAGCGCTTGGGTGGAAAGCGTTTCGAGGTGATCGAAGTAGGAGGGGCTTTCAGTGGACATTTCAGGAAAGGAATAAAAGAAATAAAGAGAAAAGGTATTAGACAAGCAGGGACGGAAAGATGATAAAGTCAAGGTGAAATTCTACTGACTTCCACCTAACTCATTCGCCCAACGACGGGGAATTTATCGAATACATTGGGGTTGTGCGGAGCATCCTGGTCTAACTCGCGGGTTAAATCTTGACCGGCCCAATGCTCATAGTGGTTGCCCC
This sequence comes from uncultured Hymenobacter sp., assembly GCF_964242765.1. NCBI lineage: Bacteria > Pseudomonadati > Bacteroidota > Cytophagia > Cytophagales > Hymenobacteraceae > Hymenobacter > uncultured Hymenobacter sp. Next base: position 82,551 of record NZ_CAXTBM010000016.1, on the reverse strand, counting down.
GCCGCCAGAGTCGGGAACGAGTGACGTCATACACCAGCCCTTTGTACGCCACCCAAATCTCGTCGCGGTCCTGCCCGTTTCGCAGGGCCAGTTGCGCTCTGGTATAGGTAGGCAGTTGCTGGGTAGTAGCTGGTTGGCTTTGCAATTGGTTTATTGCCGCGGCGGCCTGCCCTGCGGGCGAGGTACTACTAAGTTGCGGCGAAACAGGCTTTTCCATTGTCAACTAAAAATTAGTCGATGCAAACTCACCCAAGCAGAGCTTGCGTTAAAAACCAACGGTTGGGCATATCACCTTGGGCAGCATGAATATAATCCTCGTAGCTACAAGGAATAATGCGCTTCACGTTGCTGTTGGCTAAGCTTTCCACTTCCAGCCACCACTTTTCAGTGAACTTCGATTTGTAGAAAACCAGCTTGCCGGGCGTTTCGGCTGTATCGGGCAAGCCCACTGCGTAGCGGATGAAACGCTTGCTTTGAAAGTCGAGTTCGGGGCAACGATGGTAGAAACCTTCCACGAAGTACCAGAGCATGGTGGCTAAAGTAGCGGCGGCCAAGCCATGCACGTCGTGGTCGGGGCGGTAGCCGTAGAGGCCAAACGAGGTGAGTTGGTCGTTGGTGCCTGCGTACCAAGCCAGCTTGGCAGCTTCTTCGTTGGTTAGCCCGAACGGGTTGGCCGGGTAGTAGCCGGGCGCATCGTTCCAGCGGAGTGCGGCTATATCAAAGCTCACAAAATCGGCGTGGCGCAGTAGAGGCTCAGCTTGCCGAATGTCGTCGCGAATTTGACCTAGCCGAAGCCGTTCGAAATGCATCTTCTCCAATGCTGCCAGCACATCGGGGGCCACCAAGTACTGCTGATGGCCTAATTGCGCGAAGCTGAACAAGAAGTTGGGTTCGTGCATCAACATGCGCCGCAAGTGGCTGTCTTCGGCGCGTGAGCCCGCTTCTTGCGCCATATCCACGCGGGCGTCGATGGTAGCAAAACTTACGGTTCGGTCCAGGGTTTCGTAAGCCAAAAACTGCCCATAATCAAGGTCATGAGAGCCTCCTAGCAGAATGGGCACGGTACCATGCTCGAGAAGCGCAGCAATTATTTCACGCAGGCGGTGGTAGGTATCATCCAGCGTCAGGCCTGGCCGCAAATTGCCCAAGTCGGCCAGCCGGATAATACCCGTGCCTCTTTGTAGTTGGTAAAAGCGCTGCCGCACCTCATCAGCTCCCTGCGTAGTAGGGGTTCCGGCGGCGCTTCCGCGCCACTCATCTAGCCCGATGAGGGCTATATCGGCAGTTCGCCAGTCCGGAAATACATCCAAAAAAGGCGTAACGCAACCGGCCAGTGTACTAGGGGAGGAAGCGGAAGAAACTAGCTCTTCGGGGAGCGGGTTGAAAAAAATAGCCAGATTCATCGAGCGCGAACAGTGCGGACTACAGCAAAGCTACACCAAATGCCGCCACGGCCCATGCTTGCAGTGCCTAGCGAAGGGCTTAGGCTAGGCTTTGCGTGAAAAAAAGTTGTTATTTATGGCAGCGGTTCTTAGCTGATAATTTTGCAAATGCACAAGTAAAAGCCGTTCCGTCTCCTGCCTAACCCACCTACTTCCCGCCCCATCTCATGGACATTCGTCGCACCTTCGATATTCTACCTCAGCTTCAGCAGAAATACAATAAGCCGGATTGCTTCGCCTCCAAGATCAACGGTGAGTGGACTCCGCTCAGCACCAACGAAGTTGTTGAGCAAATAAATCTGGTGAGCCTAGGCCTCCATCAGCTCGGAATCGGCAAGAACGATAAGGTAGCCATCATTGCCATGAACCGGCCCGAGTGGATGCTCGCTGATTTTGGTATTTCGCAACTGGGCGCCACCAGCGTGCCAATGTACCCGAGTATTACGGTTGAAGACTATAAATACATCTTTACCGATGCGGGTGTGAAAGCCGTTTTCGTGTCCGACCAGAAGTTGCTCGATAAGGTACGCGAAGCAACGCAAGGGCTAAGTATTCCTGCCGAAAACGTCTTTAGTTTCGATAAGCTACCGGGTGCTCGTCACTTCTCCGAGTTGTTGGACTTGGGTAAAAAGGGCAATCCTGCTGATTTGGAGCTTATTAAAGCAGCAGTAGAGCCCACCGATTTGCTCACGCTCATCTACACCAGTGGCACTACGGGCCAGCCAAAAGGAGTGATGCTGACGCATAACAATATCCTCAGCAACTGTCGCAACGTCCAGCCTTACGTACCCGTCACGGCCGCCGACAAAGCATTAAGCTTCCTGCCGCTCTGCCATATTTTCGAGCGTATGGTTACGCACCTCTATCTTATCAACGGAGTGAGTATTTATTATGCCGAGAGCATGGAGGTTATTGCCGATAATCTGCGGGAGGTAAAGCCACAGATTTTCACCACTGTGCCGCGCTTATTGGAGAAAGTATATGACAAGATTGTGGCCAAAGGCCACGAACTGGAGGGCGTAAAGAAAAACCTGTTTTTTTGGGCGCTGGATTTGGGCCTAAAGTATGACACGCAGAAAGATCAAGGGTTCTTCTATAACACGCAACTAGCACTAGCTAACAAACTCATCTTCAACAAGTGGCGCGAGGCGCTGGGCGGTAATCTGCGCTGCATAGTAAGTGGTGGCGGGGCCTTGCAGCCCCGGCTGGCGCGGGTATTTTGGGCCGCTGGTATTCGGGTGATGGAAGGGTATGGCCTCACCGAAACTTCGCCAGTTATTGCTGTTGGACGCTACGAACCCGAAAACAACATGATTGGCAGTGTAGGACCTATTATCGATAACACCGAGGTGAAAATTGCTCAGGACGGTGAGATTCTAACTAAATCCGAGTCGGTAATGAAGGGCTATTACAATAAGCCAGAACTAACCGCTAAAGAATTCGACGAGGAAGGCTGGTTTCACACCGGTGACATTGGAGAACTAGTAAACGGCCGTTTCCTGAAAATCACGGACCGTAAGAAAGAGATGTTCAAAACCTCCGGCGGTAAGTATATCGCGCCACAGGTGATTGAAAGCAAGCTAAAAGAGTCGCCGCTGGTAGAGCAGTGCATGGTGGTAGGCGACGGGCAAAAATTCCCGTCCGCACTGGTAATTCCCTCCTTCGACGACCTCAAAGCTTGGTGCAAGCGCAACGGCGTAGATTGTGATTGTTCAAACGAAAAATTGGTTGAAAACGAGAAAGTAGTAAAGATGTACGAAGACCTCGTGCATAAGTACAACACCGGATTTGCGCAGTGGGAGCAAGTCAAAAAAATTGTTCTATTGCCCAAACTCTGGACAGTGGAAACTGGTGAAATGACCCCTACGCTCAAGGTAAAGCGCAAAATCATTTCAAATAACAATAAGCACCTGATAGAGAGTCTGTACTATCATCCGGAACATCACTAGCAGCAAGTAGGTAGAAACGGCCCCGCTACCATGCGGGAATGCGGGGCCATTTCCAATAAGAGCCGATGTAATAAAGAGGGGGCAAGCGAAACATTTTTATTGCAACTTAGTATGCAAGCATAACATATTTCTGTATGTTTACCGGACTTCCTCTCTGCTGATGAAACCCGAAGAAACCGTTGATTATAACATAAAAGTAGCTTGGCACGCCATTTCGCGCATGTACAATACGCAGGCTGCTAAGCATGACATTACTACGAGCATTGGTTTCGTCCTGCTAAATATCGATCAAGAGAATGGCACTCCGGCAACTAAGATTGCGCCTTTGTTGGGTCTCGAAACTCGCTCTCTCACGCGCATTCTGCGCTCTATGGAAGAGAAAGGACTGATCTATAAGCAAGCTGACACCCAAGATAAACGCTCGGTTCGCATTTTCCTGACCGAGGAAGGATTGCGGGGTAAGGAAATTTCGCGCCAAACGGTGCGTCATTTCAACTTAAAAGTACGAGAGAAAATCCCGCAAAATCAACTGGATATCATGTTCAAGGTGATAGGACAGATTACCGGTATGATTGAAGGGAAGACACTCTACGAGGATTTTCAACTAAAGCAGTTGCGCTCCGAGTCGTCGTCAACTTAATATTGGTACAACCAGGCTCTTATGCCTGATGCTCAACCACAGGTAGTGGCGTCATGCTTCGATATACTCTGCATGACGAATAGTTTAGCTAAAGCTTTCTTTCCTGGATCTTTCATTTCTCAACCACTCATTCTTCCCACGAATGAATCGTACCATCAAAAAAGTAGCTGTATTGGGCTCCGGTGTGATGGGCTCGCGCATTGCCTGCCACTTCGCTAATATTGGGGTGCAGGTGCTGCTGCTCGACATTGCGCCCAAAGAGTTGCTGCCCGCGGAGGAAGCGAAAGGCCTGAAGCTGGACAACCCAGCCGTGCGCAACCGCACCGTGAATGCAGCGCTACAAGCAGCTATTGCTAGCAACCCCGCGCCTCTTTATCGTAAGGCAGATGCCAGCCGCATCAGAACCGGCAATTTCGACGATAACCTCAAGGACATTGCAAGTTGCGACTGGACCATTGAAGTGGTAGTGGAGCGCCTCGACATCAAGAAAAGCCTGTTCGAACGGGTAGAACAGTTCCGCAAGCCCGGCACGCTCATCACTTCTAATACCAGTGGCATCCCGATTCATATGATGACGGAAGGCCGCTCCGACGATTTCAAGAAGTACTTTTGCGGTACCCACTTCTTCAACCCGCCGCGCTACCTGAAGCTGCTCGAAATCATCCCGACACCGGATACCGATCCGGCCATCGTTGATTTCCTGATGCATTATGGCGACCTGTACTTGGGCAAAACCACGGTACTGGCCAAAGACACGCCCGCCTTTATTGCCAACCGTGTCGGCGTATTTGCCATCATGGACGTGGTGCAGGTGATGAGCCGGCTTGGCCTGACGGTAGAGGAAGTTGACAAGCTTAGCGGCCCGGTTATCGGCCACGCCAAGTCGGCCACTTTTCGCACGTCGGATGTGGTGGGTCTGGATACGATGATCAACGTAGCCAATGGCCTCGCGCAAAACCTGCCCGACGACGAAGCCAAAGAGGTGTTCCAAGTGCCGGATTTCATCAAGAAAATGGCCGAGAACAAGTGGCTCGGCGACAAAACCGGCCAGGGTTTCTACAAGAAAGTGCGCGGCGAAGGCGGCAAGTCGGAAATCCAAGCCCTAGACCTAAACACGCTTGAATACAAGCCGAGCGCCAAGGTGAAGTTTGCCACGCTAGAAAGCACCAAGCCAATTGAGAAACTGGCGGACCGTTTTAAGGTGCTGGTGGCTGGCAAAGACAAGGCTGCCGACTTCTACCGCAAGACCTTCGCGGGCTTATTCGCTTACGTGTCGAACCGGATTCCGGAAATCACCGATTCACTTTACAAGATTGATGATGCCCTGCGTGCTGGTTTCAGTTGGGAAATGGGTCCGTTTGAAACGTGGGACGCGCTAGGCGTGCAAAAAGGCTTAGAGCTAGCCCAAGCAGAAGGCAAAACGGTAGCTCCATGGGTCGAGGAAATGCTGGCCGCTGGCAACGCCACCTTCTACAAGGTGAATGAGCAGGGCGTAAAGCAGTTCTACGACATCGAAACCAAGGCCTATAAGTCTATTCCTGGTCTTGAGAACTTTACCATTCTCGATAACCTGCGCGCTACTGGCAAGGTAGTGTGGAAGAACTCGGGCGCTTCGGTAATCGACCTGGGCGACGGAATTCTGAATGTGGAGTTTCATTCCAAGATGAACGCGCTGGGTTCTGATGTTATTCAGGGCCTGATGAAAGGGGTGGAACTAGCTGAAAAGGACTTCCGCGGCCTAGTTGTTGGCAACGATGCGGTTAACTTCTCGGCCGGCGCTAATCTGGGCCTCGTGTACATGTTTGCGCTGGATCAGGACTTCGACGAGTTGAACCTGATGATTGCGCAGTTCCAGCAAGCCATGATGCGGATGCGGTACAGTAGCATCCCGGTGGTAGGCGCTCCACACGGTCTGGCCTTGGGCGGCGGCTGCGAATTGAACCTGCACTGCGACCGGGTGGTAGCCGCGGCCGAAACCTACATGGGCCTCGTGGAATTTGGCGTAGGCCTGATTCCGGGCGGTGGTGGCACCAAAGAAATGACCTTGCGTACCGCCGCCAAGTACGAAGAAGGCGAGCCTGAGTATAACCTGCTCCGCAACACCTTCATGACCATCAGCACGGCCAAAGTCTCGACTTCTGCGGCCGAAGCCTTCGACTTGGGCTTCCTGCGCCGCGGCGACGAAGTGGTGGTAAATGGCAACCGCGTGATTGCGCAAGCCAAAGCCGCTGCCATTGAGCTAGCCGAAGATGGCTATACGCAACCGACGCAGAAAACCAATATCAAGGTGCAAGGTAAAGGCGCCTTGGGCATGTTCCTGACGGGCGTGCACGCCATGAAGGAAGGCCGCTACATCTCCCACCACGACGTGAAAATCGCCAACAAGCTGGCTTACATCATGTGCGGTGGCGACCTGAGCAGCCCGACCGAAGTTAGCGAGCAATATCTGCTGGACCTGGAGCGCGAGGCCTTCCTGAGCCTCTGCGGCGAGCGGAAGACCTTGGAGCGTATCCAAAGCATCCTGACTACTGGCAAACCCTTGAGAAACTAGAGTTTAAGAACCTAGTTCTTCTCGATTAGGATGAGCTAGGGAGGGCCAAATAAGCAGAACGAAAGCTGTACGCAGTACTGTTCTACTGACAAACAAACTCTCCCTAGCTCGTCCTTCACAGCGAGAGGAACTAGAGCTAATTCGCTCTACTCCCACTACTTTCTTCAAGACTAAAACATGAATGCATATATCGTAGCCGGTTACCGCACAGCAGTAGGCAAAGCTAACCGCGGCGGTTTCCGCTTCACCCGGCCCGACGACCTCGCGGCCGACGTCATCAAGCACTTGGTGGCCTCCGTACCCGCCCTCGACCCCACCCGCATCGACGACGTGATGGTAGGTAACGCCGTGCCGGAAGCCGAGCAAGGCTTGCAAATGGGCCGCTTGATTTCGTTGCTAGCCCTGCCTATGAACGTGTCAGGCCTCATTGTGAATCGCTATTGTGGCTCCGGTGTGGAAACTATTGCTATGGCAGCCAGCAAAATAACTGCTGGAATGGCCGATTGCATTGTGGCTGGTGGCACCGAGAGCATGAGCATGGTGCCAACCGTGGGCTGGAAAACGGTGCCCAACTACAAGCTAGCGCAACAGCACCCCGACTACTATCTCGGTATGGGCTTAACCGCCGAGGCTGTGGCGCAGGATTACAAAGTATCCCGTGAAGACCAAGATCAGTTCTCCTATAACTCCCACCAGAAAGCCATCAAAGCTATTCAGGAAGGTAAGTTCAAGGAGCAGATTGTGCCCATCACGGTAGAAGAAACTTACTTGGATCAGGCTACCGGTAAAAAGAAAAACCGCTCTTACGTAGTGGATACCGATGAAGGCCCGCGGGCGGATACTTCGGTGGAAGCACTAAGCAAGCTGAAGCCTGTATTCGCGGCCAATGGTACCGTGACGGCCGGTAATTCCTCCCAGACTTCCGACGGTGCGGCTTTTGTACTGGTAATGTCGGAGCGAATGGTGAAGGAGTTGAACCTGGAGCCGATTGCCCGGATGATTACCTACGCCACGGAAGGAATTGACCCGCGTATCATGGGTATGGGCCCTATCAAGGCCATTCCGAAGGCGTTGAAACAAGCCGGTATGAAGCTCGACGACCTCGACCTGATTGAGTTGAACGAAGCTTTCGCTTCTCAGTCAATTGCCATTACGCGCGAGTTGAATATCGATGAGAGCAAGCTGAACGTGAACGGCGGTGCTATTGCGTTGGGTCATCCGCTAGGCTGCTCCGGTGCTAAACTCAGTATTCAGTTGTTCCACGAGTTGCGCCAGCGCGGCAAAAAGTACGGCATGGTAACCGCCTGCGTGGGGGGCGGCCAAGGCGTAGCGGGTATTTATGAGCTGCTGAAGTAGCTAATGCAGTTAGCTGTTTGTTGTCGAGCTTAGACAAGCTGAGAGAATAGACAGTTAGTGGTTTATGGAAACAGGAAGCCCCGAACAAACGGGGTTTTCTTTTCGTTAAGTACTCGGCAAGCATAACATATTTTCGTATATTTCGCTACTACAGCCCGCGGAGTATCTCTGGCTATAAATACTCGGCAAGCCGAATACCTTGCCACTCCCCTAGACTTAAATAAAACCTCTCACAACAATTCTCACCTTAGTCATGGAAGTAACCAACAAGCTTGTGAAAGGCGGCGAGTTCATCATCAAAGAAACCGACGCCCAAGATATATTCACGCCCGCCGATTTCTCGGAAGAGCAAAACATGATGCACCAGACGGCTCTGGACTTCGTGGAAAAAGAAGTTCAGCCTCTGCTTGAGCGTCTCGACAACCACGAAGTGGGCCTCATGCGCAACCTAATGGAAAAAGCTGGTCAGCTTGGCCTGTTCGGGGTAAGCATTCCGGAGCAGTACGGTGGACTGGATATGGACTTCACGACTTCCTTGCGCGTGACGGAAGGTGTGGGCGGTGGCCACTCGTTCCCAGTAGCTTTTGCAGCTCATACGGGCATCGCCATGCTGCCCATCCTGTACTTCGGCAACGAAGAGCAGAAAAACAAGTACCTGCCCGGCCTAACCAACGGCGAACTGATGGGTGCTTACTGCCTCACCGAGCCCGGCTCTGGCTCGGATGCCCTAGGTGCCAAAACCAAAGCTATTCCTACTGAAGATGGTGAGCATTATGTGCTCAACGGCCAAAAGATGTGGATTACGAACGGTGGCTTTGCCGACGTATTCATCGTGTTTGCTCAAGTAGACGGTGACAAGTTCACGGGCTTCATTGTGGAGCGCAACACGCCCGGTTTAAGCCTCGGCAACGAAGAGCACAAGATGGGCATCAAGGGTTCTTCGACCCGTCAGGTGTTCCTCTCTGATGTGAAGGTGCCAAAGTCTGCTGTACTCGGTGAGATTGGCAAAGGTCACCTCATTGCGTTCAATATCCTGAACATCGGCCGCATCAAGCTGGCTGCTGCTTGCTTGGGTGCCTGTAAGATGGCGGCTACGCTGAGCGTGAAGTATGCCAACGAGCGGGTGCAGTTCAAACTGCCTATTGCCAAGTTTGGTGCTATCAAGCACAAACTAGCCCAACAGGCTGTTCGGATTTACGCTGTGGAATCGGCTATCTACCGCGCCGGTATGGACATTGCCCGCATGGAGCAGGAACTACTCAGCAAAGGCCAGAGCCACAACGAAGCCTTGCTAGGGGCTGCCCGCGAGTTTGCCGTGGAGTGCGCTATCTTGAAAGTAGAAGGTTCGGAAGTGCTTGATTACGTGGTAGACGAAGGCGTACAAGTATATGGCGGCTACGGCTTCTCGGCCGACTATCCCATGGACCGCGCCTACCGGGATTCGCGCATCAACCGCATCTTCGAGGGCACCAACGAAATCAACCGCATGCTAGCCGTTGACATGATCTTGAAGAAGGCTTTAAAAGGCGAGCTTGACCTAATGGGCCCAGCGCAAGCCGTGCAGCAGGAACTGATGGCTATTCCAGACATGAACCTGGAAGAAGAAACCGGCCTGTTTGCTACCGAGAAGAAGACGATTGCCAAGCTGAAAAAGGCTATCCTGATGATAGCTGGCACGGCTGTGCAGAAGTACATGAACTCGCTGGCGAAAGAGCAGGAAGTGTTGATGAACATTGCCGACATGGCTATCAAGGTCTACACGGCTGAAAGCACTTTGCTCCGCGTGGAGAAAGAGGCTGGTATCAAAGGCGAGGAGGCGCTATCGACGCAGATTGACATTGCCCGCGTGTACCTCTACGACACGGTAGATCAGGTAACTAAATTCGGCAAAGATGCCATTGGTACCATGACAGAGGGCGACGAGCAACGTTTGCTGGCCATGGGCCTGAAGCGCTTCACTAAGGCCGACTTATACAACGCCAAGGAAGCCCGTCGCCGCATTGCCGACGTGCTGATTTCGGCCAACGAGTATGCCTATTAGGTCTCGGTTGCAGACGAGTATTTAGGATTGCGCAGGATATACCGCGTATCTAGGCAGATCAAGCCGCTCCTGGTTTCAGGGGCGGCTTTGTGGTTTTCGGGTGCAACGGATTGTTGTGCTATGCGTTTGCCAAGCACACGTCCACTTCAAACTCCCACAAATTATGGCCAACGAACAGGTTCAGGGCAAAGACTTTTACGAGAGCGTACTGCGGTTTTATGACCACGCTGCCAGTTTCTCGAAGCTAGACCCTGGCATCATCGCCCAAATACGGGCCTGCAACAGCATCTACAAAGTGAACTTCCCGGTGGAGGTAGATGGACATGTGCAGGTATTTGAAGGAATCCGGGTGCAGCACAGTCATCATAAGTTACCGAGCAAGGGCGGAATTCGCTACAGCGTGTATGTGGATGAAGAAGAAGTAATGGCCCTGGCCACGCTCATGACCTTTAAATGCGCCTTGGTGGACGTCCCGTTCGGCGGCGCCAAAGGAGGCGTGAAAATCAACCCCCGCACCAGTTCCGAGCAACTGTTGGAGCGTGTAACGCGCCGCTACGCCAGCGAGCTAATCAAGAAAAACCTGATTGGTCCCGGCATGGATGTGCCCGCACCTGACTACGGTACCGGCAGCCGCGAAATGGCTTGGATTGCCGATACTTACCTCACCTTTAAATACGGTGATACCAATGCCTTAGGCTGCGTAACCGGTAAGCCAGTAGGGCAGGGCGGAATCCGAGGCCGTACGGAGGCCACCGGCCTTGGCGTGTTCTACGGGCTGCGTGAGCTACTGATGGATCAGCCGATGCTAGACAAAACAGGGTTGAGTAGCGGCATCGCCGGCAAGCGCATCATTGTGCAGGGACTAGGCAACGTAGGGTACTACGCCGCCCATTTCTGCCAGGCTGCCGGAGCCATCATCACGGGTATAGCCGAGCGGGAAGGGGGTATCTTCAACCCGAACGGATTGGATGTATCAGCTGTACTCAAGCACCGCCAGGATACCGGCGCTGTTTGTGGTTTCGAAGGAGCGCAAGACGTAGCCGATTCCCTGGACCTGCTCGAATACGAGTGCGACGTGCTTTTGCCCGCTGCTCTAGAAAATCAAATTCACGAAGGCAACGCGGCTAACATCAAAGCCAAAATCATTGCCGAAGGAGCCAACGGCCCAACTACGCAAGCCGCCGAAAAAATCTTGCTGGAGCGCGGTATCGTTATTTTGCCTGACCTCTACCTCAATGCGGGCGGCGTCACGGTGTCCTACTTCGAATGGCTGAAAAACCTGTCCAACGTGCGGTTCGGACGCATGGGCAAACGGGCCGAGGAGGCAGCCATGAAGCGCCTGGTAGAAACTATTGAACGGACTACTGGCAAAACCATCACGCCCCAAGAGCGGGAACTGATAGTGCACGGCGCCGATGAAATCGACCTCGTTCATTCCGGGCTAGAAGACACTATGATTACCGCTTACCACGCTATTCGAAGAGTGATGAGCGAAGTAGAAGGCATTACTGATCTGCGAACGGCAGCCTTTTACAATGCCATCGAGAAGATTGGCGTGAGTTATCAATCGCTAGGCATCTTCCCATAAGGCGCCCTCTTCACTGAATTTGGCGCACAACAAAAAGCCGCTCCCAGTACTGGGAGCGGCTTTTTGATTTCAGCGTAGTTACTACTTAACGTTTTAACGCAACTTCTTACTTTACCACAATCTTGTTCAGCATCAGGGCTGCCGATTTCCTGCTAGGTCGGCTAACACCAATAAGCGTTTTAGCATCAAGCCAAACTGTAAAATCCTTTACGTAGGATGGATTTTGGTCGGCTGCTACATTCAGGCCCAACCCCTTCGGTGCTTGCACCACGCCCGTTTGCAGGTTCACACGCCGTAGGTAAAGGTCTGATTTGCCTTTCAACTTCTCCCAGGTCATAAGCTGCAAGTCGGAGCCGAATACGGCCGCTCGGTAGCCAATGCTGCTAAAGCCTTCCGCGGCCGGTGCCACCTGATCTTTGGCGACAATGCTGTGCCAGCTAGGTGACAGAAACTCGTTGTAGCCAAACAGGTGTAACTCGCGGGTGTGGCCGGGCGAGTCGTCGCCGCCTTCTTCATACTTCTTTTCGCCCACTACCACTAATTGCTTCTCGTCGGTAAGTAGTAAGTCGGTGATGTATACGTCCTCTAAGCGTTTGGCCGTGCCAGCGGTAGCCTTATTGGTTTCAGCCAGGTACTCGGGGGTGAAGTTGAATTCGGGTGCAAACTTCATATCGCCTTCGCCCGAGAAATCGAACTTTACGACCTTCAAACTATGGTAGAGGCCGCTTTCTCGCTCATTGCAGATGGCGGCGGCGTAGAGTAGGTTGTCGGGTTGCAGCGCAAACCTAGAGTCGAACACATTCACCACTTTGCCCCCGAACGTACCGCCCACCGACACCGACATGACCTTAATATCATTGTTGTTGTTGCGGTAGCGCCGGACTGTAAGCTTCTTCATCTCGTCGCTTACAAGCGTCACGTATTGCGCGCCGTCGTTACCAACGTGGACAGTTGTAGAGAAGAATGCGCCTTGGTCGCTGAAATCGTAGGAGCGGTCCTTGAGCTTGGTTAGCTTTTCGTCATACACACTAGCGCTAACAGACTTGATCTGGTTGTTGCGAGTGAGATAACGCCAAGCTACCACCTTGCTGTTATCTGGGGAAAACGCCACGCCAGGGCGCCGGTCACGTAAGCCGGTTTCCGTGAGCTTCTTCAGGGGAGACTTCTGACCATTGCTTAGGTCAATAGTTTGCGCTGAAATGCTTTGGGTAGCGTCACTCATATCATAAATAGCCACCAATGCTTGTCCACCGCTACTAGTGAAGCCTTCCACGGCTTGATCAGCGGTCAAAGGCAAAGCAGTACTCCACTGGCGTTTCAGCTCCGTGTCATATCGCTCAACAGCGTACTCGGTAGCCGATTTATGAGCAAGAATTATGAATCCACCGCTAGCTAGCGGCAGCGTTTTACGAGATACGCGCTGGTTGTATCGGTCGTCGGAGCGTTCGGGAAGATAACTGAAAGGGGCTGACTTTACCTTCTGAGCTGATACCCTAACTGGGTTGAGCAGCAAGGTGAAGGCAATAGTGCCAGCAGCTAGCAGGTAGTTGGAGCGCACGAGCAACATAGATTAAATGAAAAATTTGAAAAGAGGAGAAACTGTACTCTCCAAAGGTACCCAAGCCCGAGATGATACAGGACAGGTCCTGCTATTTGCTATCAGGGCTCCCAACGAACGAGCATTTGTTTACAGATTCATAATGCGGGCTATAGTGGCTTAATGATCGGTATGTATTTCATTTGCAATGATTTTTAGCTGTGTGCTCAGTGGTTGTTAGAGCGCAATAAGGGTTTATATATTGCCAATAAAAATTTATACAAAGTCAAGTTTTGCTTTTTGATATATCTATCCTACGGCCTGGAAATTGCGTTTTACAAATTTTGTTGAATATTCAAAAAATTGTTTTCTCCTAAAATTCGCTTGAAACGCTAGATTTGACCTTAACTTTGTCCCGCAGTGCCGCTATAGCCTAGCTCCCTATTTCCTTATGAAGTCTTTAATTCGATTCACTCTTCTCTTCGCTCTTATTGTTGTTGGTAAGCTGGCAAAACAGCCAGAATCTATACTTGGGACAACAAAAGTAGAACCAACGGTAAATCCTATTGTGGCTAAGCCAGTGTCCTTTCAGCAGCAGTCGGCTATTCCCATTAACAGCCAATTATAAGACGTGACAGCCTTGTTTACCTAATTAGCGGCTGGCTTTTAGCTACTTTGCTTAGGCGACTCATACGAGTTGCCTTTTTTATGTTCTTTTCGCACGGCATCAGCTAATTCGGCTCCAGTTTACAGCCGTGGCAGGAAGACTTTCAATGTGGCGACGGATGTTGGCATTGTCGGGATGGTGGAGACTTGGATCTTCGTTGAGCAGTTGTTGAGCCGCCGCTCTCGATTCAGTTAGTATCCGGCCATCCTTGGCCAAATCGGCAATCAATAAGTCAAGTACCCCGCTTTGTTGCGTGCCCATTAAGTCGCCAGGCCCGCGCAGTTTCAAGTCAATGTCGGCAATTTCGAAGCCGTTATTGGTGCGCACCATCGTTTCAATCCGAGTGCGCGAATCCTTACTCAGCTTGTAGCCCGACATCAGGATGCAGTAGCTCTGGTCGGCGCCGCGGCCTACTCGGCCCCGAAGCTGGTGTAGCTGCGAGAGCCCGAATCGTTCGGTGCTTTCAATCACCATAACGGAGGCGTTGGGCACGTTTACGCCTACCTCAATCACGGTAGTGGCCACCATAATCTGCGTTTCGCGCTTCACGAACCGCTGCATCTCACTGTCCTTCTCGGCTGCGCTCATGCGGCCGTGCACGATGCTGATCTGGAATTCCGGAAAAGCCCGTGCTATACTCTCGTAACCGTCCATGAGGTCCTTGTAGTCGGCCATGGCTTCGCTTTCCTCGATGAGCGGATACACGATATACACTTGCCGGCCAAGGTTGATTTGGTCGCGCAGAAAGCCGAATACTTTGAGACGGTTGGAGTCGAAGCGGTGTACCGTAACAATGGGCTTGCGGCCCGCCGGCAACTCATCAATCACTGATACGTCCAGGTCGCCATAGAGCGTCATGGCCAAGGTGCGCGGAATGGGAGTGGCCGTCATGACGAGCACATGGGGAATGACGTGCGGGTTCTTTTGCCAAAGTTTCGAGCGTTGTGCCACCCCAAAGCGGTGCTGCTCGTCCATGATGGTTAAACCTAGGTTCCGAAACTGCACCACGTCTTCAAGCAGAGCGTGGGTGCCCACCAGCATATGCATCTCGCCAGAGCGCAGTTGCTCGTGCAGCACGCGCCGCTCGGAGGTGCGGGTGCTGCCAGTCAGCTTTCCAATCTTGATGCCGAGCAAATCAGCAAACTGCTTGAGGCCGATGTAGTGCTGATCGGCCAGAATTTCGGTGGGAGCCATGAGGCAGCTTTGGGCACCGTTGTCGGCGGCCATGAGCATGCTGATGAAGGCCACAATGGTCTTACCCGAACCCACGTCGCCCTGCAATAGGCGGTTCATCTGCTTGCCCGTGCAGAAATCCTTGTAAATATCGTGGATAACCCGCTTTTGGGCGCCGGTAAGGTCGAAGGGCAACACGTTCTTGTAGAAGTGCACCAGCGTGGGCACTTCCTTGAAAAGCTGCCCGGCTAGCTCCACTTTGCGCTGGTCGCGCTGGCGCAGTAGCTTGAGCTGCACATAAAACAGCTCCTCGAACTTGAGCCGAAACCGGGCGGCCTGCAATAGCTCTGTGCTCTGTGGGAAGTGGATCTGTTGGATGGCCGTAGCCTTGTCCATCAGCCCATATTGTCGAATCAGGTCCGCTGAAAGTGTTTCGTATACGTGGGGCAGGGCCAGCTTCAACAAATCGGTCACCATGCGCGCAATAGCTTTGCTATCAACGCGGTGATAGTTTTTGAGCTTCTCCGACGTGTTGTAGACGGGTTGCAGATAGCTTTGGTCTGGTTTGGCTTCGGTTACCTCTTCCAGTTCGGGATGCGCCATCTGCGGCCGCCCATTAAACATCGTTGGCTTACCGAATACGATGTACTCCTGGTGGTTCTTGATAACCTTCTCCAGGTAGTTCACGCCCTTAAACCACACTAAATCCAGCTCACCGCTGGCATCGGCTACTTTGGCTACCATCCGTTTCTTGGGGCCTTCTCCGACCACTTCACGGTTGCGCAAAATGCCTTTCACCTGCACGAAAGGGAGTTCATCGTGCAAGTCGCAGACGTTATAGAATTGCGTGCGGTCGAGGTAGCGAAACGGGTAACGCTGAATTAGGTCACCGTACGTAAACAGGTTCAGCTCCTTTTGCAGAAGCTGCGCCCGTTGCAGCCCTACGCCGCGCAAATATTCAATCTTGGTTTGAAAGAAATTACTCAAGGGTAAATGGCAGCATGGCTTACTGGCTAAAAAATTGGTTGTTCAAACAAACGTGGCAACAAGCAATCCTCTAACCATTCAACAATTTGACCTTCTACTGATATTTCAGCGTATTAAGCAGTTGAACAATGTCCTTTTTGACATAGTCAATCACTGGGGCTAGCGAATCGTTGGCGGTGGCCGTGCGGAAATACAAGGCGCCACGAAAGAAGTGCTTGGTGCTATCCGTGGTATAGAATTGCATCTGGCTAGGTACTTCCCCCTGAAGCTCGAACACTGCTATGCGCAGCCCAGTAGGCGTTTTCAAGATGTTCTCGTCAATGGCGGTAGCCTTGACCTCATGCTTGCTGGTGAGCTTGCGGGCATCCTCCAGCATCTTGTTGTACAGTTGCCGGTTGCCTTTCAAGTCAGAGTACGTGATTTGTACACTGGCCTTTAGCGCCGGATAATACACATTAATCCAGTGAGGCTGCGCCAAATAAGAAGAATCTCGCAGCACTTTCGCGTAGCGCGAATACTGAAATGTGTAGGGGTGACCCGGCGCCAGTTGCTGGTAGCGATGCGGCGGCAAGTCAATGCGGTTGTAACCCTTGGGTTTGGGAGTATAGTCGTCGGAACCTGGCGAGGAGCAAGCGGGCACTAGCAGCGTCAAGGTCAATAAAGTAAGCAGAATACGAAAAGCAGGCATTGGCAGCAATGCAAATATGTGTCTCAAAGGTAACGCGAAACCCTGGCCCTACCGCAACAACTACAAGCACAGAAATTCTTCGCCCGGACAAGCTGCTCGCCTTATTTCCTCAATAGTGGAAAGGGAGCTTAAGTGAACTGCCAAGTAGAGGCTCGCTAGTGTAGCATCTTAGACCAAGCCACACTGCTTTAACGCAAAAAGCTCTGGCAAAATGCCAGAGCTTAAAACTGATGCTAAAAAGGAGAATTAGAAAGGCAACTGATCCAGCTCTGGTTCCTGACGGAATGTTTGTGGTGCTTCTACGGCAGCCGTAGTGCCATTGGCCTGCGTCTGTCCATCACCCACTTGCGGACGACCACCGAGCATGGTGATTTCGTCGGCAATGATTTCGGTGATGTAACGGGTCTGATTCTCCTTGTCTTGATACTGACGCGTACGGATTTTACCTTCTATATACACCTGCTGGCCTTTCTTGAGGTACTTCTCGGCCATTTCGGCCAATCCGCGCCATGCCGCTATGTTGTGCCATTCGGTCCGCTCAACGCGGGTACCTTGCTTGTCCTTGTAGTATTCGTTGGTAGCCAGTGTAAAATTGGCTACACTGATTCCACCTTCTAGGTGACGCACCTCAGGATCTTTGCCTAAGTTGCCTACCAAAATTACTTTGTTAATGCCTGCCATTACTTGTGTATGAGAGAGTTAAGGCTTGTATTTGAGTTTAAAGATATTAAAATTCAACCGAATTACCAAATATTTTAGCAATTATTTCCAGCTTTTGTTAAGATAATTAGCAATTACAATGGGCTTGGGTAACCTTTCTGCTTGTGCCATTGTGAAGGCTGCCAATCCTGATGTTTGCAAGGCTGCTGCCGACAACGGTGCGCGCAACCATACGGGGTGAAACTTTGCCTCCACCTTCTGATGACTTAGCACGTGGCGCATGGCCTGAACCGGTTCCTCCGCGCGGTCAGTAGCCATTAAACCACCGAGTGCCTCCACTATATCTAGCAACTCCACGGCCGGCAATTCAGCAGCCGCTTTCTCGGTTAGCGCAAAGTCGTACAGGCCCTCCCAAATGTCCTTTGGGCCGCGTTTCCGCATGTATACTGTATCGGCGTGGCGCAGCACGAGGTAGTGAAAATGGCGCGTACGGCCTGCTTTTGCTTTGCTCTTAACAGGCAGTTCGTTCACCATACCATGCTGGAAAGCATAACACTGGCCCTGTAGCGGACAAAACAGGCAGTCCGGATTGGCGGGTGTGCATTGTATCGCCCCGAACTCCATGATGGCTTGGTTGAACTCGGCGGGAACTGCCGCAGGAATTAGCTGGTCAGCTAGCACTTGAAAAACGCGCCGGCTGGCAGGAGCCGCTATATCCTGCGTGAGGCCAAACACCCGGGCCAGTACCCGGAACACGTTGCCGTCGAGTACTGCCACTTTTTCATCGAAAGCGAAAGAAGCAATAGCTGCCGCCGTGTATTGGCCTACGCCTCTCAATTTTAAGAGTTCGGCATAAGTATCGGGAAAGCGGCCACCGTATTCGTTTGCGACCTGCTGCGCCGTGTGGTGCATGTTGCGGGCGCGGCTATAGTAGCCAAGTCCTTGCCAGTGGCGGAGCACTTCGTCTTCGGGAGCCGCAGCCAACTCTTGCACCGTAGGATAAGTGTTGATATAGGTGAGGTAGTAGGGGAGGCCCTGCTTGACACGGGTTTGTTGCAGAATTACTTCGGACAGCCAGATAGCATACGGGTTGCGGGTATGGCGCCAGGGCAGGTCGCGACGGTGCTGTGGGTACCATTCCAAGAGAGCGGTCGAAAAGTATGGATGAGCAACAGCAGGAGAAGAAGAAGTCAATGTTTTGAGAAAGAATTAGTTGGACGTAAGTAAGGAGATAAATTTCATAGAGGGTACTACTATTGCAAAACCAAAAAAGGGAACTACCTTTGTGGCCCCAATTCGCGAGCAAACAGCCTACCAGGCAAGGGCTTACGTTTGGGATTGGGTAGTAGACCCAGCACATATTTTTCACACCATAGTACACTTACCAGCGTGACTAAAGCAGAAGTAATCGCCGAAATTGCCGACAAGACTGGCATTGAGAAAGCTGACGTTTCGGCTACCGTAGAAGCCTTCTTTAAAGTTGTGAAGGACTCGATGGCTGAGGGCAACAACATCTACGTACGCGGCTTTGGCAGCTTCGTAAACAAGAAACGTGCGAAGAAAGTCGCCCGCAACATCTCAAAAAACACGTCGATTATTATCGACGAACACTTCATCCCGAGCTTCAAGCCGTCGAAGACCTTCATTGGGAAGATCAAAAACAGCAAGAAGATTAAAGCGCTAGCCAACGCTTAAGCGTCATTGTCGTAATATTGCCGGCTGTGCCGCTGGGTGTCCCGTTCAGGAGACCCGGCGGCCTGCTTTTTCCACATGGCCCAACGCACCTTTTCGCATCAGCTTATTCTTCTGGCCCTGGCCATTGCGCTAATAGCAGGCTTGTTTCTGCTGCCAAAAGTGATTGTCAAGCCGAAGGAAGGCAAAGGAGAGCTAGCGCAGGATGCTACCAAAACTGCTACTCGCGACGGGGGTGGACCAAACACCAACGGCTCGAAAGCGGTAGCCTCTTCCGGTGAACAAAAGCAAACGGTGGATGGACCGTCGCTGGAGCAGCCGCATATGACGGTAGCACCCGCTCAGCGTCGTGAACTAAGTGTCCTCTCGGCTAGGTATGCTGCCGAGCGAGACCCTATAGCTAAACTTAGGATAGCTGGGGATCTGGCCGACAAGTACAAAGCAGCGGAGAAGTTTGATAGCGCAGGCTACTTTCTAGAGCAACTAGCGTTAGCCCGGCCAGGAGAGCAAACGTGGAAACGCGCTGCTGATGCTTATTTTGAAGCTTTCAGCTTTGCAACCACGCAGGAACGCCAAAAAACGTTGGGCACTAAGTGTCAAGAGCTTTATGGGAAAGTTTTGAAAAACAATCCCGAAAATCTTGATGCTAAAACCAACTTAGGTATGGCGTTCATGGCCAGCGAAAATCCCGTACAGGGAGTGGTGCTACTGCGCGAAGTGTTGGTAGCCGACCCACGCAATGAGAAGGCCATCTACAATCTGGGCTTGCTCTCAATGCAAAGCAACCAGTATGATAAAGCCGTGGAGCGTTTCCGGGAACTGACCAAGGTCAATCCGGAGAATGTGAACGGACAGTTTTACCTCGGCGTTGCCCTAGCTCAAACCGGAGCGAACGACGACGCTAAGGCTGCCTTTCAAAAGGCAAAAAGTCTGAGCACGGACCCGGGCCTCACGGCCGCGGTGGACGAGCAGCTTCAGAAGCTTCAGTAAACCGCTGGTGGCTGATAGTAGCGTGTTACGGATTGATGAGTGGCTTTTTGTTTTGCCTCTAAATCAGTCTTCTAGCACGCTACCATCAGCCATCGGCAAATAACCATCATCAACCATTTAACCCATCACAACATGCCCTGCGGTAAGAAAAGAAAGCGTCATAAGATTGCCACTCACAAGCGGAAAAAGCGTCTGCGCAAGAACCGTCACAAGAAGAAGTAAGCCTTCGGGGTTTGCTGGCGAGTTTTCTTGCTAGAAAATATCGTCTATCTCTCATTTTGTATCCCCGAGAGTGGCTGTTTATTCGCTTTCCCCGAGGCTTGCAAGGGAAGCCGGTGCTACGTGCACCGGCTTCCCTTTGCCGGTTTGGGGGCCCGCGGGCCATCGATCAGGAGTACCTAACAACCTAATCCATTGAGTAACGAATTAATAATTAATTCTACTCAGGAAGGAGAACGGATTGCCCTGCTCCAGGACAAGCGGCTCATCGAATATCATTTCGACCGCAACGACACCAATTATTCGGTGGGCGACATCTTCCTGGGCACGGTCAAGAAAGTTATGCCCGGTCTGAACGCCGCGTTCATTGACATCGGGTACGAAAAGGATGCGTTTCTGCACTACGGCGACTTGGGAGAGCAATTTCCCTCGCTTAGCAAGTGGGTGCGGGGCGTACAGTCGCAGAAAATTACGGTAGGCGCCCTGAAAGCTTTTGGTCTGGAAGGGCCACTAGATAAAGTAGGGAAGGCGGCCGATATACTCAAGAAGGGCCAGCAGATTGTGGTCCAGATTGTAAAAGAGCCGATATCAACCAAAGGACCACGTCTCTCCACGGATATTTCCATGGCGGGACGCTACTTGGTGTTGGTGCCGTTTTCGAATACCATCAGCGTCTCGAAGAAAATCGTGAGTAAGACGGAGCGGGAACGGCTAAAGCGGCTAATTGCCTCCATCAAGCCCGACAACTTTGGCGTTATTATCCGGACGGTAGCCGAAGGGCGGGAAGTGGCTGAGCTGGACCGCGACATGCAAAGCATGACCAGCAAGTGGGACCAGCTATCTACCGCCTTGCGTACGGCCAAGCCGAACGATAAGGTGTTAGGCGAGTTAGGCCGCACGAGCTCCATGCTGCGTGACATGCTCAACGAGTCGTTTGATGCCATTACGGTGGATACGCCGGCTCGCTACGAGGAAATGCGCGGGTACTTAGAGCAGATTGCGCCGGATAAGATCGGGCTGCTCAAACACTACACCGGAAAAGTGAAGGTGTTTGAGCACCTCGGGATTGAAAAGCAGCTTAAAACGTTGTTTGGCAAAACTGTGACGGTACCAGGCGGTGGCTACTTGGTAATCGAGCACACCGAGGCTTTGCACGTCATTGACGTAAACTCAGGCAACAAGAGCAACCAGGAAAGTGACCAAGAAGCTACAGCTCTCATGGTTAATATGCTGGCTGCTAAAGAAGTGGCGCGGCAGTTGCGGCTGCGCGACATGGGTGGTATCATCGTCGTTGACTTTATTGATATGAAGTCGGCGGAGAGTCGCAAAAAGGTGGAAGATGCGGTGCATAGCATCATGAAGCTGGACAAGGCCCGCTACACCATTCTGCCTATCACCAAGTTCGGGCTACTGCAAATCACGCGGCAACGCGTGCGTCCGGCCGAAAACATTATTACGGGGGAAGCTTGCCCAACTTGTGGCGGCACCGGTAAGATTTCGGCTTCGATTCAGGTGACCGACGAAATCGACAATAGCATTGAGGATTTGTTGGTGACTCAGAATCAGGCGGGAATTACGTTGTACGTGCATCCCTTCCTGCACGCATATTATACCAAGGGTCTGGTATCGAAGCAAATGAAGTGGTATCTGAAGTACTACAAGTGGATTAAAGTAGTGAAAGATACCAGCCTCGGCCTAACCGATTACCGCATTGAGGACGAGCAAGGCGAGGAAATTGAGTTGCATTCTGCTGCTGCTGCTATGGCCCGTCTGCAAGACCGCGAAATTGAAATAACTGACTAACGGAAACGTTCTGCGACGACTCCTCCTGACAGAAGAAAAGCCCGCGTTGCTCGAAGCAACGCGGGCTTTTTCCTATTTTTAAGGTAATACGTTTTAAAACTTAAGACCTAAATCAAGCGCAAATTCGCTGTTCTTAAGCGTCACGTCAGAGAAATTACGTTCGTCCTCGAAGTAGTTATCGATGTTGAGCAGACCCCGATGGTAGCTCAGGCCAGCGAAAACCTTCGTGCTTTGGCCTAGCTGGTATTCGGCCCCAAAGCCTAATAATACGGCCGCGTCGGGAAGAATAACGTAGTCTAGTGCTTTATTTTCCTGGCCAGTGGCGGGGTCAGTGAAACGCTTGTTACCGTCAATCTTGCCGGCAATAGCGCCTCCCAGAGTGCCGCCTAACTGGAAATAAAGTTTTGTATCGGTGGTTACATCGTTGGTAAAAAGCTTTACCGTAACGGGCACTTCTAAATATTGTATCCCAATTTTCTGCTCATAACGCGTAGATCCATCTACGTAGCTGATAGTACCCCCTTTGCCCACCAGTTGCAAGCCGGAACTGAAAGCGTAATTCTGGCCAAAGAAATAATCAACTACGAGCCCCCCCCCAATAGCCACCTTGCTACTTTCATTCACAAAGCCGGATGTTGAAGCTGACTCTGCGCGCAGGTTGGTAATGGAAGGCGAGAGTTTTAGTCCGATTTCAACTTGAGCTGATGCGGCGCCGGCCGAAGCTCCCACAGTTAGTAGTGCTAAAAGCAATTTTTTCATGGACAATCTGAATAAACAGTATGGCTTACTAAAGCGAGGCCGTCTGGCGTTTGGTTTTAGGCTATTTTCGCCTCAAAGATAGAAGTGTGTTCTACAATCCTACTTATATGCGTCCCATTCTTGCTACTCTACTGGGGTTTGTTTTTGTTCTACTTACTGCATGCCGCCGAGACCAAAATGCGTGTGAACTCAACCCAGAAGTAGCTAACGTAAGTGCCCCAGTAGAGTTGGAGCGGTTGGAAAAACCGTTTTTTCAAATCAAAAATGCCACTGATGCCAAGCGCTTTATAACGGAACATCCATTATTTGCCAACCAGTTTTTGCAGCGGCGGCAGTTCCCCGCCGATGATGTGTTGGCCGGTACGCTCACCAAGCTGGCTACCAACGCGGGTTTGCAACAACTCGGCCGCCAAACCGACAGCACCTTTCAGGATTCGGAAAAGCTAAAAAGCAATTTGGAGCGCATGTTTCAGCATATTCGCTACAACTTCAAGGGTTTTCGGGTGCCGCCTGTTAAGACCTTTGTCACAGGCTTAAGCCAGGATATGTTTGTCAATGATAGCCTGATGGTGCTGGGCTTAGACTTTTTTGTGGGCCCAGCTGCCCGGTACCGTCCCAATGTCCCTGACTATATCTTGCGCAGGTACCGGCCCGAGTACGTATTGCCCACTGCCGCGCTGGCTATCAGCAGCAAATACAACAAAAAGGAGCTAACCGATCAGACCATGCTGGCAGATATGATTCAGTTTGGTAAGTCACTCTACTTCGCCGAGCGGGTGCTGCCTTGCACGCCTGATTCCATACTCATTGGCTATACCACTAAAGAGCTAGCCGGCGTGCATTTTAATGAAAGCAAGGTGTGGGCGCATTTTCTGGATAAGAAGCTGCTTTATACCACGGCGCCTTTCGTGATCCAGAAGTATGTGGGGGAGCGGCCCAATATTCCTGAAATCGACAAAACGTGTCCGGGACGGATCGGTGCCTGGGTAGGCTGGCAAATTGTGCGCAAGTACATGGCCAATAACCCAAACGTGACGTTGGCGCAGTTAATGGCCGATAAAAAGGCTCAGCATATTCTCACCGATTCGCGTTATCGGCCCAAGCCGCGCCGTGCTGAGCGGTAAAGATTAAAAATGTAGAGGAATGGAGCAGCAATGTTTCCTTCCTGGGCACACGCTGCTTCATTCCTCTACATTCATGTTTATAATGGTCCTTCAGTGCACATTGCGGTCTTCAGTCAATATCATACCAACCCCGACTGCCCGGCGACGAGTCGGCACTATGCGTTGCTGGCACATATTGCCCGTACGCACCGTGTTACGCTTATTACCACACGCACCTGGGAGCGGCAACGGCTGACGCAAGAGTTTCCATGGCTGCCGGAGGGAGTAGAGATGCACGCCGCCCAGGTGCCTTACCATAACAAGATGGGCGTGCAAAGGCGGGCGTTGGCATTTGGGCAATATGCTGCCTATGCATTGCGTGAAGGAATGCGCATACCTAAACCGGATGTTATTTGGGGAATTAGCACACCCCTAACGGCGGCTTGGGTAGCTGCGCAGGTAGCTCGTTGGCGCCGGGTGCCATGGGTGTTTGAGGTGCAGGATTTATGGCCGGCATTTCCAGTAGCTATGGGGGCTGTGCCCAATAAATGGGCGCAAAAGCAGCTTTTCACTTTGGAAAAAAACTTGTACCAATCGGCTCGTCATATTCTGCCACTGTCGCCGGGTATGACCAGTTACATACGCAACTTGGGAATTTCCGAAGAGAAGTTAACTACTGTACTCAACGGCACCGACCTTGATTTGGCGGCCCGAGCTACTGTTGCTACCGTAGCCGCATTACGTCAGCAGCTTCAATTAGAAGGGCGTCGAGTTATCCTTTATGCAGGTACCTTCGGGCGTGCCAACAATATTCCAATGCTAATAACTGCCGCGGTTACCTTAGCTGCTAGTCGTCCGGAAGTGGTTTGGTTGTTTATGGGCCATGGATACGAGGAGTCTCTGCTGAGAGAAGCTGCCATTACTTACCCGTTTATTCAGCTTGTGCCTTCCCAGCCCCGTCACGCTGTATTCACATGGTTTAAGCTTGCCGATATATCCATAGTGTCGTTCCTGGGAATGCCGGTATTGGATGCAAATTCTCCCGCTAAGCTCTACGACAGCCTAGCAGTAGGCACCCCTGTAGTTGTCACTAATGGTGGTTGGACGCGCGATTTAATACAAGCCAGTGAGTGTGGGTGGTACTCACCAGCCGACAACGCACCTGCTCTGGCGGAACAGTTACGCAAACTGTTTGAGTATCCCGAACAGTTGCAGGCAGCAGGTAGAGCCGGTCAGGAAATGGCTGCCAACACCTTTGATCGGCAGAAAATTGCGGCTACAATGCAACGCATTATAGAGCAAGCTGCCGAATAAATAGTACCTGACTTGCCTGTTGTACTGCTGAAAACTAGTTTTATACTAAGTTATACTAGATGGTGTTTGATTTGTAGTCAATCCAGGTAGTGAGGCAGGTTTTTCAATTGTAGCAACATTAGTAGCGTAATACTTACACCAGCTAGTCAGAGGACAAATAGCACATTTAGGCTGCCGCGCCACACAGATGTAGCGTCCATGCAAAATCAACCAGTGGTGCGCTTTAGGAATCAAAATTTCTGGAATGTGCTTCACCAGAGCTCTCTCTACAGCCAGTGGTGTAGTAGCCGTGCGCGAAACTAGGCCTAGCCGATGCGACACCCGGAATACGTGCGTGTCTACGGCCATAGCCGGTTGGTTGTAGATGACGGACACGACTACGTTGGCTGTTTTGCGTCCTACGCCGGGTAGTCGCTGCAATTCCTCGATACTGCTGGGCACTTCGCCGCCAAACTCTTCGGTTAGCATCTTGCCGAGGCCAGCTAAGTGCTTGGCTTTGTTGTTGGGATATGATACACTCCGAATAAAAGGAAAAATGTCTTCGGCAGTAGCAGCGGCTAGATGAGCTGGGGTTGGAAATTGCTCGACCAATGCGGGCATCACCTGATTTACGCGCTTATCAGTGCACTGTGCACTTAGTACCACGGCTACAATCAGCTCGTAGGGATTGGCGTAACGCAGCTCGGTTTCGGGCTGTGGGAAATTGGTGGTGAAGTATTCTAGAAAGTGGCGGAAACGCTCAGTAGTACGCATGGTAAAGCAACGATGATAGGGCGTATATGCCGAAGAGGTGGATGATTTGCGAAAGGACCCCTTAATCAGCTAAGCATGTAGAATGAAAAACGGAACACCACGAAGTTACCGCATGGCAAGCTTCGTGGTGTTCCGTTTTAAGTTTACTCTGTGTTAACGAGCTTCCTAACTTTCGTTAAGCCGAGCGTAAAAAAGTGCGGGAGTATTGCAAAATAGTCTCGGTGCTTCGCTGTCGCGGCTTACAAGCTAGCGCATCAAGCGCACGCTGTGTCACGAGTAGATCGGCACAGGCAACGGCCAATTCAGGGTCGTGCGCCAAGGCTTGTTCTACCTCATGCTGCTCATCAGCTGGCAATTCGTTGTACACGTACCGGAGCAGTTTCTCGTTGGGTAAGGTTTTGATCATAGAGAGTTGGTTGTACGGCCATCTTCTTCCGAAGGTTGATCAGCGCATAACGCATCCTCCCCAGCGCAGTGTTGATACTAACTCCCGTCGCGTCGGCAATTTCCTGGAAGCTCATATCGCCGTAATGACGCATAACAAGTACTTCCTTCTGGGCCGCTGGCAAGTCCTGTATCAGTTCACGGAGCCGGGCGTAGGTTTCTTCCCGGGTCAGAGCAGCTTCTACACCTTCTTCGGCATGCGAGAGGGTATTGAATGCGTGGCTCGTCGTATCGAGGTTGAGCAGCGGGCTGCGCTTCTCGCGACGGAAAAAATCAATGGCCAGGTTGTGAGCAATTCGGCAGATCCAGGAAGAGAATTTACCCTCTTCGTTGTATCGACCACTTTTCATGGTGTGAATAGCCTTGATAAAGGTATCCTGCAGCAGGTCATCGGCTACGTCTTCATCGCGCACAATCAACATGATTGTGGTGAAGACGCGGGCTTTATGACGTTCGAGCAATTGCGCGAAGGCTTCTTCTTTGCCGGCAATATATAGTGAAATCAGAGCGGAGTCGCTCGGCTGCATGGTTTCCATAAAGGCTACGAATAAGGGAACGTAGAGCTTCAAACCATATTGCGTGATTGCCGGTGAATTTTCTAAAATGAGTAGAGGATGAAGATTTCCTTCTGTACCAAATGTAGAGAACTGCCGGGGCAAACACAATGCCTAACTAGTGTTAGTAGAAAATATTTTTTCATAATATGAAACCTTATTATATAAAATATGAAATCAATTATGTTTTGTTGCATTAGATTAATTCTTTTCAATTAACATCTTGGGTTAACACAAGCGCATATATTAAATTATCCTAATTGTTTGTAACAAGCTAGAAACAGCTGCCTTGCTAAACGATCTATCTGTTAATGTGTAGTATAAGCAATATTTAATGCTTTGCTACTTGTACCTGCTAGACAGTTAAAGTGTATTAGATAGCAGAAATCCTGCTCTAATATGAAGTTTGAATAATTATTGATTTGATGGAAGATTCGCATTTAAGCTTTGTATTAGCAACGCCCAAAAAAGTCAGTAAGCAAGGTTGTGTCAAGGCAACAAAATATATTTTGCTTGTTTAGTCAGTTGCCACTCATTTACTATGTACCTGAACTGCCTGCGCTTGACGGTCAACTGGAAGAGTCTTGTTGGAGTGAGGTAGTGGAACTACTTGATGGCTAAACTCGGAAAGGTGGAACTCATTTTGATGGCTAGCCCTACCTTTAGATCTTTTATTGCTCGTTAGTGTTCCATGCCTACCGCTTCTGCTACTCCGCGCCATGACCCTTACGCGGCCTTGCGCTTACCAGAGTTCCGCCGCTTTATTTCAGCTCGCGCGTGTATGACGCTAGCCACCCAAGTACAAGGAGTAGCTGTGAGTTGGCAGATGTTCAAACTAACGGGTGATCCGCTAGCCTTGGGCCTAATTGGTTTGGCCGAAGCCATTCCTAGTATTGTGGTGTCGCTCTATGCTGGGCACCTTGCCGATTCGGTGCGTCGTAAGAATATTATCGTCGCCATGGTAGCAGTGTTGCTGCTGTGCTCGATAGCACTGTGGCTGTTGGCGAGTCCAATGGGTCTGCCACTATTAACTGCCGGGATTAATTTCCAAGTACCATTAGCTGGCCTTGTCGTATTGAAAGCACTGCCACTCTACGCTGTGATATTTGTTAGTGGCGTAGCAAGAGGATTCTTAGGGCCGGCTGTATTTTCGTTTATGCCGCAGCTCATGCCAGCTCGCGAACATCTTGCCAACGCTATTACTTGGAACAGTACCACTTGGCAGACTGCAGCGGTAGTGGGACCGGCTGTTGGCGGTTTGTTGTTTGCGCACTTTGGAATGTCGGTTGCTTATGGCGTCGATATTATTCTGATGGCTCTTTCGCTGCTTCTGTTTATTAGCATTGCCGGGCGGCCGCTACCTGCGACAGAAGGCGAAAAGCTTAATCTGAAAGAAAGCGTCTTGAGTGGAATGCAATTTATTTTTCAAAACCAACTGGTATTGGCTGCTCTTTCGCTTGATCTTTTTGCCGTGCTGTTTGGCGGAGCAGTAGCCTTACTTCCTGTTTTTGCCGATAAAATTCTGCTAGTAGGTCCCGAGGGGTTAGGCTATCTGCGAGCCGCTCCGGCAATAGGCTCGGTGCTAATGGCTGTATCGTTGACATATTTTCCGCTGCGTCGGCAAGCGGGTCTTAAATTGCTGTGGGCAGTGGCTGGGTTTGGTTTAGCGACTATATTGTTCGCTTTGTCAAGTAGCTTCTGGCTGTCGCTGTTCCTGTTGTTTATGACAGGTGTCTTCGATTCTGTCTCAGTAATCGTGCGCTCGACCCTAATTCATACGTATACGCCAGAATATATGAAGGGCCGAGTGTCGGCTGTTAACAACATATTTATTGGGTCTTCCAATGAAATTGGCGCTTTCGAGTCGGGAGTAGCTGCGCGGTTGTTAGGCGTAGTGCAGTCGGTAGTGTTCGGAGGAGCTATGACGCTGCTGGTAGTAGGCATCACGGCATGGCGAGCAGATAAGCTGCGACGCCTTGACTTAACCCCAGAGCCGGTGAAGGCATAGATTCATTTATACAGTGAACTCATAAGAGCCCCTTTACGCCTACCACAAGGAGGAAGACCCAACTGCCTTGGGGCTTGTGCAGCGAGGCAGTTGGGTCTTCCTCCTTGGTTTAAACTATAGGAAAAGCCTAGCGGCTGGCTTGCGGCTTGGCTGCCCGTACTTCGCGGCTCACCTTGCTGGCTTTGGTCGGAGAAGTTCGTTTTACCGTCACAGGTACTGCACCTGGCTGCGTAGTGCGGGCTGCTATCCATTCGCGCATTACCTCCAGGGCCTTAGGCGAAAAAGTAGGCTGCTGCTCGCCATTTACCAACGCCCATTCTTCCTGCATGGGTTGTAGCCAATGGTTGACACCCGTTATTTTCTGGGTTTTAACGTCTCGACTGTTGCTCAAGCCACGGCGCAACATGGCTAAATTACCGCTAGCCTCAACCTGCAAATCGTTGGTGCCATTAAGAGCTAGTACGGGACACTTTACGCCGGGTAGTTTGCGAGCAGGCTCGAAGTCAATAAAATAGCGGGACCAGGGCGAGGTGAGCTGAATGGCCCGGGCCCGAGCCATATGCGGGTCGAGGTCGGTGTTGCTATTGCGTAGCGTTGCTGCCACCTTGCCGCGGGCCTGAGCATCATTCGGTGTTTGCCGAATGATATCAATCATGTCTACGTGCAGGGCCAGTGCTGCTTTCACTTGCGCAGGATTGGCGCCAATAAGCCGCATAATTTCCAATTGCTGCTGAACCAGCACATGGCGCCCCGGTAGGCCATAGCCCGCCAATGAAACTACAAAAGCAGGTTTGGCTGCATTAGCATCAGCGGCAGCTAGCAATGCTACATTGGCTCCTTCGCCGTGCCCAATAAAACCGACTTGTTCTGGATTAATAAGATTCTGACTCCGTAGAAAGCCCATTGCTGCCTGAGCATCACCTACCATGTCAATGGTGGTGGCGTTGAAATAGCTGCCCTGCGACCTGCCTACACCTCGGTCATCGAAGCGCAGTACCGCGATGCCGCGGCGGGTTAGGTAATCGGCCAAAATGCTGAACATGCGATACTCTTGTTCACCGGCGTCGCGGTTCTGTGGGCCCGAGTCGGAGATGAGAACGACGGCCGGAAAAGGACCTGCTCCGGCGGGTATGGTTAACGTGCCTGCGAGGCGAAGCTTGGCCGCTGCATTAGTGAAATTGACATCATCTTCGCGGTAAGGTGGCGTCAGACGAACTTTGCCAGAGGCCGCAGTGGCGGAGCCAGCCCGTTGCATTTCCAACGCCCCTGAAAGACCAGGTTGCTTCCAGATGCCAGTCAACAAGGTCCCGTCGTTCAAAACTTTACCCTTGAAACTGCTACCCGCTTGCTCGATTTGCAGACTGAGGTCATTGCCTTTCAAGACCACCTCTACGGGCATGCGGTAGATGCGCTGCTGGGGTACGTCGAGGGCGGCATAATAGGTCCCGTTGGTGAGGGGTACAATAGTGACAATAAGCTCGAGCGTACCTCCAGGTACTTTCAATGGACCGCGCCATTGTCCGTTCAAAACTATTGGGTTGGCTGCTAGAGCCGGCAGAGTTAGTAGGATAAGCCAAAAAAGGAAGAAGGCGTGTAAACTTTTCTTCATAAAGTTTTATAAAACAATGCTTGAATCGTTAGTTAGAGGAATATGGAAGCGAAAATTACCAAATTACCTGCACTATGTGGGTAGTTATTTTTACTGAATAATTCAATTGTATTAAATAAGTACAGCAAGAAGCTGAAAGAACATTTACTGGCTTAATAAAAACTTAAAGGATACCTTGGCAAGCGTCGTGCCATGTTATGATTCGTATGCTAAACTTAAGCTTTCAACGGTGCAGCTTCATTGGCTTGCTGCTGATATTGTCGGTGCTTAGGAGCTTCGGCCAAGCAGCTATTCCGCCAATCAATCCTGAACAATGGAAAGCAGAATTGCAGGCTTTCAAACAACAGGATAGTGTTCAGAAGCCACCAGTAGCACCTTTGCTGTTCTATGGCAGTTCTTCCATTCGTATGTGGAAAACACTTGCCTTTGATTTCAAAGGCCAACCTGTTTTGAACCGGGGGTTTGGAGGTTCGCGCTTCCCCGACGCCAATCATTTCTTCGATAAGCTGGTGGTGCGCTACCAGCCGCGCCAGGTGATCCTGTACGAAGGCGATAATGATATTGCGGCCGGTGCAACTCCGGCGCAGGTATACGATTCGTTTCTACAGTTTGAAAAGCTGATGCGGAAAAAATTGCCTGAAACCGCGCTGATTTTTTTGGCCATCAAGCCAAGTTTGGCTCGTTGGAGCTTATATCCCAAGATGCAGGAAGCCAATTCTCTGATCAAGCAATATATTGAAGCGCACCCTCAGCAGCTGCGTTTCGCGGACGTAGGTACGCCTATGCTCGGACCCAACGGCCAGCCGCGCCCCGAGCTATACCTGGAGGATGGCTTGCACATGACTCCGGCAGGCTACGAAATCTGGACGCGGGTAGTGAGGCCGTACTTGGTGAAATAAAACGAGGGCTAAGCTAGGCTGCAACGGCGGCTAGAGGGGCGTTTGGCAAGAATGTGCGCCAACCTCCCGTCTGTCCCGCGTACCTTCGTTGTAGCAAACCGCACCCACTGGAAACCAAACCCCCGGTTGTGGCTGTTACCCCGTCTATGGCCGAAAATTCCGCTTTGCAAATGGCTGCCCCGGCGGCCGACCCGATTGACCAACTCGATGCGCGCGAGTTCATCCTAATAAAGAATGCTCGGGTTCATAACCTAAAAAACCTCAGCGTGGCACTGCCGCGCAATAAGTTCATTGTCGTGACGGGCCTGTCGGGCTCAGGCAAGTCGTCGTTGGCGTTCGACACGCTGTATGCCGAAGGACAGCGGATGTACGTGGAAAGCCTAAGCAGCTACGCCCGTCAGTTTCTGGGCCGCATGGACAAGCCGGATGTTGACTATATCCGGGGTATCTCGCCGGCTATTGCCATCGAACAGAAGGTGAGCATCAAGAACAACCGCTCGACCGTCGGCACCAGCACCGAAATATACGACTATCTGAAACTGCTGTTTGCGCGCGTAGGCCGTACCTATTCGCCGGTTAGTGGCGAGCAGGTGCGCAAAGACAACGTAGCCGACGTAGTGGATTATCTCATGCAGTTGCCCGCCGACACGCGGGTGATGCTGCTGGCCCCGCTGCTGCGCGCCGACGACAACCGGCCAATGAGCAAAGAGCTGGATTTGCTGTTGCAAAAGGGTTATTCTAGGGTAGTGGCCAACGGCACGACTGCCTTCATAGAAGAACTGATTGCCGAAGGCCAGCCTGAGATAGAAGGTGACGTATTCATCATGATAGACCGGGCGGTAATTCATCCGGGCGACGAAGACTTGATGTTCCGCCTTTCCGATTCGGTGCAAACGGCCTTCTTCGAGGGCCACGGTACATGCATCGTGAAGCTGGACGACGAAACCCGCACCTTCTCTGACCGGTTCGAACTGGACGGCGTGGTGTTCGAAGAGCCGAGCGTTAACTTCTTCTCCTTCAACAATCCTTACGGCGCTTGCCAAACCTGCGAAGGGTTCGGTTCGGTGCTCGGCATTGATGAGGACCTTGTAATTCCCGACAAGAGCCTGACCGTGTATGAAGGCGCTATTGCCCCTTGGCGCACCGATAAGCAAAGCGAGTGGCTGAAGCCGCTGCTGAAAAACGGTATTCGCTTCGACTTCCCGATTCACCGGCCCTACAACGAGCTAAGTGAAGCCGAGCGGACCCTGCTCTGGAAAGGCAATAAGTACTTCGACGGCCTCGACGCCTATTTTAAATGGGTGGCTACGCAGACGCACAAAATCCAGTACCGGGTACTGCAAAGCCGCTACCGGGGCCGTACTACTTGCCCCGACTGCCGTGGTACCCGCCTGCGCAAAGACGCGCAATACGTTAAGATTTCCGACCAGAGCATCACCGATTTGGTTTTGCTGCCGGTGAGCCGAGCACTGGAATTTTTCCAGAACATGAACCTGGACGAGCACGACGCCAAAGTGGCCGAGCGGCTGGTAACGGAAATCACCAACCGCCTGGAGTACTTGAACCGCGTAGGCCTCGGCTACCTTACCTTGAACCGGTTGAGCAGCACGCTGTCGGGTGGGGAAAGCCAACGGATTTCGTTGGCTACTTCGCTGGGTTCGGCGCTGGTGGGCTCGATGTATATTCTCGATGAGCCGAGCATTGGTTTGCACCCCAAGGATGCCGAGCAACTGATTGGGGTGTTGCGTTCTTTGCAGCAACTCGGCAACACCGTAATTGTGGTAGAGCACGAAGAGAAGATGATGGAAGTCGCCGACCAGATTCTTGATATTGGCCCCGAGGCCGGTAGCGGCGGCGGTAATTTGATGTTCCAAGGCACCTACGATGAGCTACTAAAGGACACTGATACCTACACGGGTCAGTACTTGAGCGGCCGCTTGGAGGTGCCCGTGCCTAAGGTGCGCCGCACTTGGCGCAATGTGCTGGAGCTAACTGGAGCGCGAGAAAACAACCTAAAGAATGTATCAGTGAAGTTTCCGCTGAACGTGATGACGGTGGTGACGGGCGTATCGGGCTCGGGCAAGTCCACGCTGATTCGGCGGATACTGGCTCCGGCGTTGCTCAAGCAACTCGGTGGCGGTGCTGGCGAGTCGACGGGTAAGTTCGACCGGCTGACTGGCGTGAACGGGCAAGTGACGCACGTGGAATTTGTGGACCAGAACCCGATTGGTAAGAGTAGCCGCTCCAACCCCGTGACCTATGTGAAGGCTTACGACACGATCCGGGCGCTGTTTGCCGACCAGCCACTAGCCAAAGCACGCGGCTTCAAACCTTCTCACTTCAGCTTCAATATTGACGGTGGCCGGTGCGAGGTATGTCAGGGCGAAGGCCAGGTGAAGATTGAAATGCAGTTCATGGCTGATATCTTCCTGACCTGCGAAAGCTGCGGCGGCCGTAAGTTCAAGCAAGACATCCTGGACGTAAAATACCAGGACAAGGGCATTGACGAGGTGCTGGACATGACCATTGCCGACAGCATTACCTTCTTCAAGGGCCAGCCGAAGCTAGTGGAGCGCCTCAAGCCGCTCGACGATGTGGGCCTGGGTTACATCCGGTTGGGTCAGTCGGCTAGCACGCTGAGCGGTGGAGAAGCGCAGCGCGTAAAGCTGGCTTCCTTCTTGACTAAAGGCGCCACGCTACAGCACGACAAGATTCTGTTCATCTTCGATGAGCCAAGTACCGGCCTACACTTTCATGACATCAGCAAGCTGATGATGGCCATGAATGCGCTGGTGGAGCAAGGCAACTCGGTGCTCATCATCGAGCACAATATGGACATCATTA
Source organism: uncultured Hymenobacter sp. (assembly GCF_964242765.1). NCBI lineage: Bacteria > Pseudomonadati > Bacteroidota > Cytophagia > Cytophagales > Hymenobacteraceae > Hymenobacter > uncultured Hymenobacter sp. The sequence goes on along the minus strand of NZ_CAXTBM010000016.1, from coordinate 48,281 downwards.
AGTGCGCCGACTGGGTAATCGACCTCGGCCCCGAAGGCGGTATCAACGGCGGCCACTTGCTGTTCGAAGGTACTCCGGAAGAAATGGCGAAGCTCAAAGACTCCAACCACACCGCGCGGTTCCTGGCTGAGAAGCTATAAGCACGCATTGTAGTAGAAAGCAAATGGCCTGACCACGTAAGACTAGTCAGGCCATTTGCTTTACTAGACAATAGGCTTTAGGCAATAGCTACCTGTACTGCGGACCGTTTCGGGCGTTTCGTTTTGTTGCGCCGGCCCCACCAGATAATGGTGCCGGTAATGGGCAAGCTGGCTGATATCAGACTGCCTAGGAAGGCCACTATCTTGCCGGCGAAACCCAGAATCTGGCCGGTGTGCATGTCATAGTTCATGTCGGAAAACTTGGTGCCGGCACTTTTGGTGGCATGAAAACGGGACTCTAGTAGCTGGCCCGAAATGGGGTGGAAAGCATACTCGTCGCGGTTGTAGTAATGGAGCGCCTTCTGGTAGGTCCAGCAAAACGCGGGAATTTTGCCCGTGCCAGTAGGCCCAATGAGTACCATCTCGTTCTTGGGCGAAAGGCGGCGTACGTTACGATACACTACGTCGGATAGTGGCTGGTTGGCCGCCGTAACGGTTTGCAAGGTGTCAAGCTTGGTTGTCATTAGTTCCTGAGGAGCCGGTTTGCCACCATCAACCGCAAACCGAATCGACTCCAGCATCCAGGGGTAAATCATGAACAGGCCGGAGAGAGCCAGCACCAGCCCGATGCTGGCCGCGTAGAAGCCGAGCACGTTGTGCAAATCGTAGTTGACGCGGCGCCAGCGGGCTCCCCACTTGATAGTGAAGCGCTGCTTACGCTCCTGCCTGCGTTTCGGCCACCACAGAACCAAGCCCGTCAGCAGCATCACCACGAAAATGGATATGCTGATGCCCACTACCCATTTGGCTACCGCTTCCGGTAGCAGCAGGTGCATGTGTATCTCCTGGATGATGGTAAAGAAATGCGTCCGTAGGTTTTGCTCCTTCAATACCTGGCCCGTGTACGGGTTCAGGTACACCTGAATGGGCAGGCCGGCGTTGTCAATGAAAAACACAGTAGCCGAACGGTCGGGGGCGAAATAAGTAACCCAGGAAGTTTCGGCGCCCACACCGGGATGGTTCGCCAATGCCGCAGCTTGCAAGCGGGAGGGCAGCACTGGTGCCGTTTTCTGCACTTCCACCTTGCGCCACGGCTCCGTTAGGTCCCGGATGTCATCCTGAAAGGTGAAGATGGCTCCCGTGATGCTCACAATAAACACCACGAGCCCAGACGCTAGTCCGAGCCAGAGGTGCACTTTGCCGACAACTTTCTTGAAAGTCATAATAGAGAAACGCGGAAGGTGAAGAAACCGTGCAAGCGCTGGGAGCGGCGTAACGCAGGGCTAGCTACTCCCGACGCTTAGGTGGCTTAGAACTTGTAACTCACGCTACCAATAATGCTGCGCAGCTTTTGTGGGCTCATGGTAGTGTAGCCGATCCAGTAATGCTCGTTGGTGAAGTTGTCTACTTTGGCCGACACCCGGAACTTAGGCTGGTCGTAGTAGATGCTGGCGTTGAGCACCGTATAGGAAGGCAGGGTAAAGACGCTGGCTGTGGTGTTCACGATTTTGTTGTCGCTGGCGTAGTTGCCGCCGGCACCCAAGCCCAAGCCGCGCAATGCACCTTCCGATAACCGATAACTCAGCCACAGGTTGGCCAAGTAAGGCGACGAAGCCGTGCCAAGCCGCCGACCATTTACGTCTTCGGTAGTGCGAGTAAGTTTGGAGTCGTTGTAGCTAAAGCCAGCTACCAAGTTAAAACCTTGCACTGGGTTGGCAATCAGACTCAACTCTATTCCCTTGCTGAGCTGGGTGCCGTTCTGCGTTTGAGCATTTGGAAGTCTGAAGGGTGTTGTCGCCGAAGAGTCCACAGGAGTAGCCCGCAAAATATCTCTCACGCGAATGTCATAGTAGCTCAGGGTAGCACTAATCCGGCCATCGGCAGCATCCAGCTTTATACCACCTTCCAACTGATTTGCTCTTTCGGGCGTCGCATTTCGCGGCTGGCCTAGCACGTCAATGTAAGAGCCGCGGTTGATGAAGCTGTTTTGGTAGTTGGCAAACAGCGATACTTGGTCTAGTACCGGCTGAAACACCACCCCAAACTTCGGCGAAAGAGTGGTTTGCGAGTAAGCCTTAACGGGCGTGTACAGAATGCCCCCTTTGTTGTCGTAATGGTCGAAGCGCAGGGCGGCCAGTACGCTCAGCTTTTCGGTTAGGTTGAGCACGTCGGAGATGAAGGCGCTGTAGGTGTCCGACTTAGTGGTGACGGGATAAGTAGACTTGGTGGCTTGACTGTTGTAGAACGCCGTTAGGGAATCGCCGTTGAACTGGCTGGCGTAGTTGTAGCCCGGCACGTTCAGCGGCACAACGTCGCCGGCACCGCCGAAGAACTGGATGTCGGAATCAACACGCAGGAAATCCAAGCCTAGTACTACGCGGTTGCGTAGGTTGCCCACTTTAAAATCTCCGTTGAAAAGCTGTTGCGCCTCGAAAACCTGGTTGCTGCTATTATTGGTCGATTGGTCGGCGCGAACCAGATTGTGCGTGCCGGGGCCGGCCGTGGAGTCGAGCGCTACATCGGGCAGGAAGTAGAAGTACGGACCGAAGCCGTTGGAGTAGCTGTGGCTGGAGGTCAGGTTGATGGAGGACGTGAAGCCCGGCGCAATCTGGTAGTTCACCTGTCCGAAGAAGTTCGCACTGCGCGACTTTTGCGTCAGCCCGTTGCCCATGTAGGAGTTGCGGTAGTCAATCGGCGCCTCATCGGCCCGGTCGAAGCCCAACTGTGCTGCGGGGTAGTAGAAGAAAATCAATTGCTTGCCCACGTTGCGGCTTTGGTACAGCTCGGCATCAAGGTTAATAGTCAGGCGGTCAGAGGGGCGAAACGTCAGGCTCGGGGCTACCGCCAAGTTCTTACCGAAGCCTTCATTCTGGAAATTGTCTTCGTAGTTGTAGGCCGTGTTCAGGCGGAAAGCCAGCGCCTTGGGCTTGTTGTTGGCAGCCGTAGGATCTACCAAGTTCACGTCGGCGCTGATGCGGTGGAAACCGTAGCTGCCGCCTGCCACGCTTATCTCGCCTCCGAACGAGTCGGTAGGGCGCTTCGTCACGCGGTTGAGCAAGCCGCCGTACGACGTAAGTGAGCTGCCGTAGAGCGTAGCCGATGGGCCTTTGATTACTTCCAGTCTTTCCAGGTTCACGGCGTCGATGTCGCTGGTTACGTTGCCGGCAATGCCGTTGCGCAACTGACTCGATACCACGAAGCCGCGGCTGTTGTAGAAACTGCCGCCGTCGCCGGCCCGGCCCGTAGCTTCCCACATGCGCTGCACACCCGGCGCGTTGCGGATGGCATCATCCACCGTGAAAACCAGCTGTTCCTTCAGCAACTCCTTGCCAACCGTAGCATAGACTTGCGGATTCTCCAAGTTCTTCAGTGGCATCTTCGACACGTATTCCGACTCCTTGCGCGCAAACTTGTTGATGGCATCTCCCTCAACTACCACCTCGTTTAGCTGCTCTGTGTTTTCAGTAAGCTGAAAATCTTGGGTGCTTGTTTGACCAGCTGCCACCTGCACTGGCCGCTCCTGGGTGGTGAATCCTACGAGACGCACACCCAAGGTATAGGTGCCCGACTGTAGCCCAGTTATGCGGTAGTTGCCATTGTTGTCGGTGTTGGCACCTTTGCTTGTGCCTTTCAGGCCAACGGAAACTCCTACAATAGGTAGGCCTTCAACTGTGGTGATATGGCCTCGCACAACCCCTCTTTGTGCGTAGGCTGATAAAGGAAGGGTAGAGAGTAACGAGACGAGCAAGCAAGTGAGCAGTTGGCTTGCCGAACGTGGACTAGACGATTTCATGCGGTGTTGCGATAGGTTGACAAGCGCAAAACTCGCTAGTAATTTTTATTATTTAGACCTTTTATAAATAATAATTAGACAAATTTTAAATAAGGGCTAGAAGAATGCCCTCTTGTAACTTTGATAGATGCGCTTGGATTATACACAACTGGCCTCACTGGGCGTATTACTAGCCACTAACATTCCAGCTTATGTCTTCCAATTTTACTTCCGCCTATACTATCAATGATTCCGCTTCGAGCCGTATTTGGCGGTGGTTGGCAGCTCTTGCCATACTCGGTAATATTGGCCTCAACTACTACTCCAATGCCTTCCCCTTCAATGGCCAGAGCATGGGTACGGTTTCAGGCAAGTACCCCACTTTGCTAACTCCGGCGGGCTATGCCTTCTCTATTTGGGGCCTGATTTTTCTGACTCTAGCGGTATATGCCGTTTGGCAGCTGTTGCCAACTCAGCGTACCAACTTGCTGCCCGATGCCGTAGCGCAACCTCTTGCAGTGGCCAACATTGCTACAGCATTATGGGTGGTCTTATTTGCTTATGAACGAATGCTGCCGGGCTGGTTGGTGATGCTTGTTATCCTGGGCGCCCTCATTATGGCCTATGGCCGGGCACGGCGACTGGTACTGGCTGATGTTGCTCCCCGTTGGGTTAGTGTGCCTTTTGCTTTGTATCTGGGCTGGATTTCGGTGGCCGCTACTATCGACAGTATTATCGGACTGCGGCAGCTAGGCTGGCAGCCCGACCTAAACCTGGCCATGCTACTGGGACTGGTGCTCTTGGCGGTAGTGGTGGGCCTCGGGCTGCTAATAAGCCGCGAATTCAAAGAAGTGGCTTTTCCGCTGGTGGTGGCCTGGGCCCTGATAGCCATATGGGTGGCGCAACGCCACATATACCCCGAACTAAGCTGGGCCGCCTTGATAGGGGCCGGTGTTGTGGCAGTAGGGGGCTTGGTGCTGGCTTCGGGTCGGGGGCGGCGCATGGTAGAGGTTTAGCTTCGCAAGTCAGAAAAACACCGGTTAGGTTGGGCAGACCCACTAACTTGCGCCCATCTTCTTCCACCTCAATTCGCCCTCCATGCGTAAGAATATTGTTGCCGGCAACTGGAAAATGAACACCACCTATCAGGACGGCCTCGCCCTGGTATCGGAAATCACCAACATGGTGCAAGATGAAGTTACCGGCCCCAACGGGGCGGAAGTGGTTGTCTGCCCGCCATTTCCGTTTCTGGCCGCCATTGGCAAGCAGCTACCCGAAAATAGTTGCTTTCACTTGGGCGCGCAGAATTGCAGCCAGAAGGAAAGCGGCGCCTACACCGGCGAGGTATCCGCCAAAATGTTGCAGTCGGTGGGCTGCGAGTACGTGATTCTCGGGCACTCCGAGCGGCGGCAATATTTCCGCGAGGACGATGAGTTGCTGAGCCAAAAGCTGAAGGCGGCCTTGGCTGCCGGCCTGAAGCCAATTTTCTGCGTCGGTGAGTCGCTGGAAACCCGCGAAGCCGAGGACACCTTCGACTTCATCAGCAAGCAGTTGAAAGACGGTTTGTTCCATCTTTCCAATGAAGAGTTCGACCAAGTGGTTATTGCCTACGAGCCTATCTGGGCCATCGGGACGGGCAAAACGGCCACCAGTGCCCAAGCCCAGGAAGTACACGCCTTCATACGGGAGCAGATAGCCCGCGCATACGACGCGGAAGCGGCCTTGAACACCACCATTCTGTATGGCGGTTCGGCCAACGCGCAGAACGCCCGCGAGTTGTTCAGCCAGCCCGACGTAGATGGCGGTCTAATCGGCGGAGCCTCTCTCAAATCCCGAGACTTCACTGAAATCATCAAGTCCTTTTAACTCAACCGCCAAGCTCCTGCTTCTGCGCATGCTCGCGGAAGCAGGAGCTTGGCGGTTGAGTTAAACTAAATTAGGCCGGATAATTGTCGGATAGTATACTTCCTTCTTTCCTACTATGCTTGCTGAACTCCTTGTGTCTGGCCTATTGTCGCTGAATCCATTTGCAGCACTAGCGCCGCGTGTGCCTTTCGTGGCTGCGGCGCCTGCGGCTTCTTTGGAGCCGTGCCGTATCTACGGCACAATATACCTGGAGCGCGACCCGCGCCGCCGTGGTACGTGTTTTGGCGTGATATACGAAGAGCCAGAGGAGGCCTTTGCCGATGTACTGGTGTTCACAGAAGACAACAAGCTTTTTGCCGACAAAGCAGGCCTCTGGTATTTCACCGAAGCCCGCGACTTTGCCGATTACGTGCTGTTCGTGTCCGACAAGCGGGCATTGGCCGATTTCAGCGTGCATTACACCAAAGTTCGGTCTTTCGCTGGCTGTCGCAAACAGTAATCTAAAACCGCTAAGGAGCTAACAAAGGAGCCTATTCCATTATTGGAATAGGCTCCTTTGTTAGCTCCTTCAACGTCACCTGATATCACTCACACCAGCTAATTTCAACTTGTGCTCTGGCTTGACCTGCATTTTAGTTGAAATCACAAGTTCTCTAACACACCTTACTGTAATACAAGTTTGTGGCCAATCCCTACGATTCCAGCTAGCGTCAGCCAGTACGTGCCGGGTGGTAGCGTGAGGGGTACACGCATGGTGGAACTAGTTAGCAGCTGATGATGCACCAACTGGCCCATAGTATTGAAAACCTGCACCTCATGGTTCAATAAGCGAGTGTCCGTGATGTGCAGCGTACATTGATTGTGGGCAGGGTTGGGGAATACTTGTAACGCGGAAATGGCAAAGCGAGGCTTTGGGGTGCCGGCTACAACAGTGGTAAGGGCCCGGCCGGCATTCACTCGGCCGTGGCCATAGTATTGGTCCCAGTTTGGGGTGTCTTCAGTGGGGGCGCCTACCAGGTCATCGGCTGTTGCTTGCAAAGTAGCTTTCACTTGCGCTGGCATCAGTTGCGGCCTCATGGTAAGCATCAACGATACAAGCCCCGCCACGTAGGGCGTAGCTTGCGAAGTACCGCCCCAATAAGTGTTGTAGTTGGTGTTGGAAAGGTAATGCAAGCCATATATGTAATTGCCAGGCGCTACCACCGAAATATGCGGACCAAAGTTACTGCCGCTTGTCGCGCTCCAGAAAAATGGGTTGGTACGGGTATCATCGGGATTGGTAGAGCCTACTGCCACCAATCCAGTTAGGCCCGCCGGGTAGTATACAGTGCTGTTGTTGTCGTTCATCATACACGCCACTACTGTCACGCCGCGCTGGGTAGCATAGGTTACCGCTTCCTGCATGGCCTGGGAGGTGCTGACTCCCCCTAAGGACATGTTGATTACGCGGGCACCATTGTTTACCGCGTAGTAAATGCCGCTGATCCACCAGGAATAAAAGCCGGAATTTTGGGCATTCAACCCTTTGCATATCATCAGCTTACAGCCCCAGTTAACCCCAGCATAGCCGAGGGTATTGTTGCCGGAAGCACCGAGAATGCCAGCTACATTGGTGCCATGGCCTAAATCATCAGTAGGGTTGTTGTTATTGCTCACGAAATTCCAACCCCTAACATCATCTACGTACCCATTCTGATCATCGTCGATGTTATTGTCTGCTATTTCTTGGCGGTTGCGCCAAATACGGCCATTAAACTCGGGGTGGTCGAGCTTGCAGCCACTGTCGATGATGGCTACTGTTACCGACGAATCGCCACGGGTAATAGCCCAGCCCTCCTCCATTTTTATGTCGGCGCCGGCCTTTGCAGGCGAAAGGGTAAAGCTGCCCGTATTGTTCAGGCCCCATTGGCGAGTGTACAGAGCATCGTTTGGAGAAAAACCTTGCACCCCTCCACCTTGTCCACTCGCGTCCAGCTCAACGTATCGGAACAAACCAGATTTCTGGTAATCGCTGATAGCTTGTTGAATATCAGTGCCCGCGGGTAATTCGATTAAGTAAACGGCCGGCATATCAGCGGGGCGGCCTTGCGTGCTACCAGGGTTCAAGGCACTTACCTGCACGGCGTGATGGCCCTGATTCAGCTGCTTGAATATCTGACTTCTAGCAGACAAGTTGCTGCCCGGCAGCAGCTCTGAGCGCAGGCCGTCGGCCAACCCCACCAGTAGGCGCGGAGCCGGCGCAGACTGCTGAGCAGAGGTTGTCGACCAAATGAAGAACAGCGAGATGAGGATGCGTAAAGTTTTTTTCATAGAGGAATAAGTACAGGTCGGTAAATGTGCCCTTGATAGGGCCTCGGAATATACAACAAAGATAATGTATAGGTAAAATCGATTTTTTTGGGTTTTACTACAAGTTGGAAGGGTTGCACTCTGCCTAATTCGATGCTACCAGCACCGAATGAAGGCTTTTAGGCGTAGCTGTAATTTCCTGCCAACTTTGTCGTCGGGTTTGCCGGATTCTTTGCATCTCTTTTTCTTTACTTATGGATTTTGTTGAAGTGCGCGTAGTGGCCCCGCGCGAACTAGCCGATATACTGGTAGCTGAACTGGCTGAAGTAGGCTATAATACTTTCGAGGACAACGACGAAGGGTTTTGTGCCTACATCGACGAAGACCAGTTTGCGGCCGATGCCGTGGCCGAAATCATGAGCCGCTACGAGGGGCAAGGAGAGCTTGGCTACGAGCACCGCGTGATTACGCGCCAGAACTGGAATGCTGAGTGGGAGAAAAACTTCGAGCCCTTGGTTATTGCCGATAAAGTGTCGGTGCGGGCGCCCTTTCACGAGGCTCGTCCCGACCTCGCCCACGAAATCGTGATTATGCCGCGCATGTCGTTCGGCACCGGCCACCACGACACCACGGCTCTCATGATTACCAACCAACTCGACATCGACCATCAAAGCAAGCGGGTGTTGGATATGGGCTGCGGCACGGGTATTCTGGCCATTATGGCCGTGCACTTGGGCGCCAGCTACGTGCTGGCTGTGGACGTGGAACCATGGACTGCCGAAAACGCCGCCGATAATGCGCAGGAAAATAACGTGCAAGACAAGGTGGAAGCTCGCCTCGGCGACATCACAGCGTTGGAAGGGGAAGAGCCCTTCGATATCATTCTGGCCAACATCAACCGCAATGTGCTGCTAGAAGATATGGGAGCCTATGGGCAGTACTTGAAGCCTAACAGTCCTATTTTGTTCTCGGGCTTTTACGAGGAAGACCTACCGCTCATTCGCGCTGCTGCCGAGTTACACGGCCTGCGCTATGACGGCCACCGCACCCAGAATTATTGGGTGTCGGCAATATTCTACAAGTAAATGGGCAGGCATTGGATGGTAGGAGGCCACCAATACCACTCATTGAAGCTTCCTGCTATCCAACACCTGTCTTGTAAGTCTTTTTAAAGGCACAGAGCCAGCCATTCTTCGTCCGAAAGGCCATAGTCAACTGGATTCTCATGAACCAAAGACCGGTTGTCGAGTTTGGGGAGCACATTCTGGGGTGGCACCAAATAATGGCTGGCTAGGCGGTCGAGGGCGGCGCGGCCCTGGCGCACGATGACCGTACCGCATTCTGGTCGCTCCTGCACTTCGGGGTCGACGAGTAGCAACAAGTCGCGCCACTCGGCCACAGTAGCCGACGACTTTCCTAGGCGTTGGGTGATATCGTCACGTAGATTCTGTACTACGCGCAGCAGCGCGTTCGGGGCAAGGGCGGAAAGCCGGGAAGCAGCGTTATGCATAGCAGTTAGAAAAGAAGGTACACTACAGAGTACGCACACGGCGTTTGGAAAGATACCGTGAAGTGAGACGACAACCGACAAGTAGTAAAGAAATAATATAGCTGTTGCTGAGCTTTTTTCAGATGGGCCTTGTTGCCGGTCTGCCGCCGCTAATTGGCACTCAATTGCGTCGGGTTCAGCCGTTTTGTAGGACGGTAGGCGGTAGGAATAGTGCAAAACCACAAAAATGCATCCTGCTTGCAACCTGACTCCAATAGTATGACGACTATTACCGAAATTGTAGACGACTAATCAGGTCCAGACGGAATTTTCTATGAAGCAAGCTATTCTCAGATGGCTTTGCTTGGTGCTGTTAGGGGTAAGTGCCCCGGTCCTGGCCCAGCAAACTAAGCCGCAACCATCCAAAACGCAGCCAGCCACTCCGGCTGCGACGGCCGCTCCGGCGGTGCCTAAGTTTTCCGGCAAGTTATCTTCTGATCCAACTCAGTTTATACAAGACGTGCAGTTGATGATGGCCACTACCAAAACCGCCGGGGCCATCGGCTCGGGAGTGCGGTTGCAGCAGCTCTGGGCCAGCAACAAGCTAACGGCCACGCAGCAAGGCAAAATTGTGGTTTTGTCGCAGCAGATGCTGGCTTTGGGCTTCAGACCGCGCCCGCACTTCGAGCAGATGTTTATGGGCTTGATTGCCGGAGCTACAGTGCAGAACATGTCGGACCAGCAGATGGACGGACTGTTGGATGTGCTAACCAAAACGGTAGTCAACATTCCGGGGCCGGAAGCCGCCAAGTTCATTGCGGCGACCACGCAATTTCTGCAAAACAAGACTCTGTACAGCTCCCGCTACAGCAAGCTGCGCGTGAGCGGGGGCTCGTTCTCATTTGCTTACAACGAGCAGGATATGCCGAGCATGGCCCCCACGCTTGCGCCGGTAGCTGCACCTGCCCCCACGCCGGAGCCAGCACCCGCCAAACCCGGCGCCAAGCCAGCAGCCAAACCAAAAGCTGCCTCCAAGAAAAGAAGCAGCGACGGCTGGGACACCGCCGACCTCTGGAGCAACGGTGGCAGCAGTGGCTGGGGCGACGCTAACGACGGCTGGAGCACGCCCGCCAAGAAAGCACCTGCCAAAACCGCTTCCAAAGCCGGCACCGCCGCGAAGCCGGCTCCCGAGCCCGAGCCCGTCTTCACGCCCGCTCCTTACTACGATAACTATCTAGCACCCCCAACCCGGGGGCCGGTTTTAGTGCTCAAGGATGCTGATCTGACTATTGCCGCCAATGGTGATTCTGTTGCAATTCGTAAAACGAGCGGTGCCGTAGTACCCCTCACCAATCAGTTTGTGGGGTATGGCGGGCAATATGCTTGGCAAGTGAATGGTAACCCCGCCACTGCCGACCTAACCAGCTACAATTTCGATATTACCCATTCCGAATTCACGGCCGAGCCCGTTAGCTTAACGTACCCGGCCGTACTGGAGACGCCCATAAAAGGCGCCTTGTCCTATAAGAGCGTAAAGAAAAAACCGGGTACCACCGACACGGGCTACCCGCGCTTTATTTCGCTCACCAACGATGCCCGCGTCAAAAATATCGGTGACAATATTCGATACTACGGGGGCTTCTCGCTGGCCGGAAATCGGGCGCTGTCGGCTTCACTCGACGGCTCCTTGTCGCGCATCTTCGTGGACTTGGACGGCAAGCCCAAGTTCCGGGCCTCTAGCCGGGCCTATGTGCTCGGCGACTCGCTCATTACAGCCGAGCGTGCTTCGGTAACCATCTTCGAAGACAAGGTGGATTCACTTACGCACCCCGGGGTGAAACTCAAGTTTTCGAAGAAGCGCCAAGTGCTGCAATTGGCTCGGGAAAACGGCCTCTACAAGTCCACGCCGTTCTTCGACTCTTACCACCAGATGGAAATTACGTCGGAGTTGCTGACGTGGCCCATTAGTACGCCCATCATCGACTTCTCCATTCTTACCGCCAAAAATCAGGTTACGGCTAGTTTCGAGAGCAAGGAGTTTTACACCAACACCCGCTACCAGCAAATCAAAGCCATCAACAAGCTGCACCCCTTGCAGATGATAGTGGGCTACAGCCTGGAAAACAACAATGTGCGGCGCTTTACGGTGCAAGAAGTGGCCACCTTCCGCAAGCTCCAGCCGGCTAACGTCCGGTCGGCGGTGGCAGGCCTCGCCCGCGACGGCTACGTCGATTGGAATCCGCAGACGCAGCAAATAACGCTGCGCCCAAAAGCACTGCACTACGTCAATTCATCGAGAGGCAAGAAAGACTACGACCACATTGCCATTAAGAGCTTGTCGCCGGCCGGCAAAAACGCCACGCTCAACCTCGCTACCAACGATTTGCTGGTGCGGGGCGTGGAACGCTTCAACTTCTCCGACGATTCAATTACGGTGTTTGTGAAGCCCGATTCCAGCGTCATTCGCATTCAGAAAAACCGGAGTATTCTTTTCAACGGTACGGTAGTAGCCTCGGCTTTCGTATTCAAAGGCAAAGAATTCAAGTTCGACTATGATGGCTTCTTCATTGATCTGGCCAAGATTGACTCGATCATTGTGAAGGGCAAAAACTCGAAAGGCTCGGTGATGAAGGCGCGTAAGGAAACCGACTTCACCTTAACCAACAAGAAAAAAGAGTCGTCCGGTAAATTGTACATCAACCATCCCAACAATAAGTCGGGCCGTAAGAAGCTAGGGGCGTACCCCTCGTTTGATGCCAGCACCGGGGCGTACGTTTACTTCGACAAGCCGGAGGTACTTGGGGGGGCGTATGACACCACGGTGTACTTCGACATTCCGCCTTTCAAGCTTGATTCGCTCAACAACAAAAACCGCTCGGCAGTAGGCTTCAAGGGTACGTTCGTGTCAGGTGGTATTCTGCCGGAACTGAAAACCAAGCTGACGTTGCAGGAAGATGGTTCGTTGGGCTTCAACTATGATTTGCCCAAGGAAGGCGTGCCTGTGTATGGCGGCAAGGCCCGGCTCTTCAATAAAGTGAAGATGAGTAACCAGGGTATCCAAGGTATTGGCGACATAAAATATTTGACCAGTACGCTGCAAAGCGACCAGTTCGTTTTCTACCGAGATTCGGTCGTGACGGTGGGTAAGTCGGGCGTGATACAGCCGGGGCCACTCAATGGCGTGGAGTTTGCGAAAGTGAATCTGCCCCTTGGCTACCAAATGAAATGGGCGGTGAAGTCGGACTCGATGTATCTGACCAGCCAGCCTAACGGTCAGCCCATGAAGATGTACGGCGACCAGTATGGTTTCAAGGGCACAGCCACGCTCACGCCCGGTGGCCTCTATGGCGACGGCCGCATGGACGGACCGCAGTCGTTTGTTCGCTCGCCCAAGATTGTGTTCAAACCCACCAGCTATTCGGGCAATAAATCGACGCTCAGCATCAAGTCAGCGGAGGTGAACAAGCCGGCTCTGACGGCTAACAACGTAGCGTTTGCATTCGATGTGAAGGGGGCTAATGCTGTCTTCTCCCGCGAGGAAGGCGACAACAAGTCCAGCATCGACTTGCCGTACTCCGACTACAAAACCACGCTTTCAGGTGGTAAGTGGGACTTCAAGAAAAAGAACGTACAGCTGAAAGTGGCACCCGGCGCCGATTCCACCCGCTCGTATTTCTATTCGACGAAGCCCGAGCAGAACGGCTTGAAGTTCCGCGCAGCCACCGGGGAATACGACTTGGCGCGCTACCGCTTGGTGGCCGGCGGGGTACCCCACATTGCTTCCGCCGACGCTTGGATCGAGCCTGATTCCAGCAAAGTATACATTCTGGCCAATGCGCAGATGCGCGGTTTCAAGAATGCGAACATTGTGATGGATACGCTAGCCAAGTTCCATCAACTCTACAAGGGTGAGGTGCAGGTGCTGTCGCGCAACGCCTTTACCGGCAACGCGCTTCATAGCTACAAGAATGCCGCCGCCGACTCGTTCGCCATCAAGTTTGCCAACTTCCAGATTGACTCGACTGGCACCGGGCTGGTAGCCGGGAAGGCAGCTAAAGGGGGTAAGAGCCTGCTTAAAAAGCGTTCGACCGATGCGCCACTACCGCCAGCTACCTTAGCAGTCGCCAATATCCAGGCCACTGAGAAGTTTCATTTGGCTCCGCGTATTGCCTATCGTGGTGGTATCAACATGAACTCCAAGAAGCGGGGTTTCACTTTCGATGGCCAAGCCCGGTTGGAGTTCAGTAAAAAGCCGAGTTCGGCGGAGTGGTTTGCTGTGCAAGACAGCATCGACCCTAAGGGAGTGCGCATCAAACTATTGGAACCCAAAACCGAAGATGGTCTGCCCATGCTGACCGGTCTATTCATGTCGGATGAGACCAGCAAGGTGTACCCGCTGTTCGTGGCGGGTAAGCCCACGGCCACCGATATGAACTTGTTCACTACCAGCGGCTACCTCACCTTCGATCAGAAAAAAGGTCTGTTCACAATTGCCAACCACGACCTGTCCGATCCTAATATCTACGAGGGCTCGGTGCTGACTTTCAACGATTCCACGGCCACGATGAATTTCCGGGGCAAGTTCAACTTCATCAACTCCAACAAAGACTACGGCATTACGGCGTCGGGCGTCGGGACCGCCAAGCCTGACAGCAGTAAATATGCGCTCGACGCCTTTATGGCTTTCGATATCAACTTGCCCGAGAAAGCCGTGGAAGCCATGGGGACGGATATGGCTACCAATACCAAAGGCGCACCAGAAGCTCTTAACGGTTCGCAGGAAGAGCTCTACAAACTCGGCGAGTTCATAGGTAGCAAGTCGGTGCAGAGCTACGCGGAACGCCGCGGCAAGTACGAGCCCTTGCAGAAAATCTCGCCTAAATTCCTGCACACGGTTGTGCTTAACAAGGTGGATTTGCGCTGGAACGACAAGTTGAATGCCTGGTATTCGGTGGGCAAGATTGGGTTGGTGAGCGTAGGCAAGAGAGACATCAATGCCCTCATCGACGGCCACATCGAGATTCGCAAGGAAGCGGGTGCCGACTTGGTCGAGCTTTATCTGGAGGCGGAGCCGCAAACCTGGTACTACCTCAAGTACTCGGGGTCGGCCTTGCTGGCGAAGGCTCAACACGGTTCCTTCGACGAAATTATCGGCTACAAAGCCAAGGGCGACTACAACACGGCCACGCAATACGGCTTCTATCTCGGCGACGATCAGGAAGTACAGCAGTTCCTGACGCACTTCCGGAAAGACTACCTGAAAGAAGATCCGAAGAAGAAAAAAGCAATTGTTTCTTCGGCCCCGGCTGGTGGCGGTTTCGAGGAAGACATAGATGCTGGCAAGAAGAAAAAGAAGAAAGGCAACGAGCCTGCCTTCGACGCCGATGGTATGCCGGTTGAAGAAGCACCGGTCGATACCAAGAAAAAGAAAAGCAAGAAAGAGGTAGCTGCTGATGGCACTGATCCTTTTGGCGGTGTAGACGCCAATGCGGCTCCGGCGGTAGATACCAGCAAAAAGAAGAAAAAAGAAGAGCCCGTTGCTGAGCCAGCTACCGCCGATAATGCGGCTCCAACGGAGGATACTGGAAAAAAGAAAAAAGACAAAAAAGTTGATGCTGTTGAGCCAGCCGATACGCCACCTGCTGACGTGCCAGTGGACCAGGATGCCGGCAAAAAGAAAAAAGAGAAAAAGAAGAAAGGTGGCGTTGACCCCAATGACCCCTTCGGTGGCTCACGCTAAGTAGCGTCGCTCCGGTATGTCACTACAAAAAGCCCTGATCCATGATCAGGGCTTTTTGTATGCTAGTTTTTCGCGAGTTTCGTGCAACTCCGCCGTATTTTATCGGCGTTACCCGCACAGCACCTAACTGGCCCCGTAGAACTACCAACCCTACCAATTGCTAATGAACATTCCCCTCATCCTCGGCCTCTTGCTCGGTGCGTATCTGCTTGGCTCCATCCCAACTGCCTTGTGGGTTGGGCAGCGTTTCTTCGGCCTCGATATTCGGGAACACGGTTCTGGCAACGCGGGAGCTACCAACACGTTCCGGGTGCTGGGCAAGAAGCCAGGGTCTTTCGTAATGGCCATTGATGTACTGAAAGGCTGGGCGGCTACTTCCCTGGCCACGGTCATGCTGCGACAGGGCGCCATCCAGCCCGACCAGTTGCTATACTTCCAGTTGGCCTGCGGCATACTTGCCATTCTGGGGCATATTTATCCGGTTTTCGCAGGCTTCCGGGGCGGCAAGGGCGTTGCCACAGTGCTCGGCATGATGCTGGCCATTGCACCCGCCACGGTTGGGGTTTGCATCTTGGTGTTTCTGGTGGTGCTGGCCGCTTCGCAGTACGTGTCCTTGTCTTCTATGACGGCGGGTGTGGCCTTTGCCTTGTTGCAGTTACTACCTGCTTTTCGCCCCCAGAACCCGCTGCTGCTGTGGTTCGGCTTCATCTTGGCGGCGCTGCTCGTCTATACGCACCGCGCCAACATCGGGCGGCTGCGTGCCGGCACTGAGAGTCGTGTGCCCTTGCCGTGGGGCAAAAAGTAATTGAGTTACTTTTCCAATTAGCATGTCTGGCGCTATTCAGTAGTCAACGCTTCTGCTGCATCCCTATTACTTTTACCCCCGGATTCCCACCTAACCCCATTGCCGCATGGCTTCCTACCTCGCAAGCAACCAAGAGCGTTTTCTGACTGAGCTAGTGGACTGGCTTCGTATTCCTTCCGTTTCTGCCGATCCTAAATTTCAGCCCGACGTGCGAAAAGCCGCGGAATACCTGCAAACCCGCCTCCAGGAAGTAGGCCTGGAAAACGTGGAGTTGTGCGAAACCGCCGGCAACCCCATCGTGTACGCCGACAAAATCATTGACTCTAGTTTGCCCACAGTGCTCGTGTACGGCCACTACGACGTGCAGCCCGCCGACCCCTACGAACTGTGGCATTCGCCGCCCTTTGAGCCCGTTATTAAGGATGGCAACATTTACGCCCGCGGCGCCTGCGACGATAAAGGCCAGGTGTACATGCACGTCAAGGCATTCGAGGTGATGATGCAGGAGGACGGCGGTGTGCCCTGCAACGTGAAGGTAATGTTCGAGGGCGAAGAAGAAATTGGCTCTAACAACCTCGGCATCTTCGTGAAGGCCAACAAAGAAAAGCTGGCCGCCGACGTCATCCTGATTTCCGATACCGGCATGCTCGCCAACGATACACCGAGCATTGAGGTGGGCTTGCGCGGCCTGAGCTACCACGAGGTGGAAGTAACCGGCCCCAACCGCGACCTGCACTCCGGCCTCTACGGTGGCGCGGTGCCCAACCCCATCAACGTGCTCTGCCAGATGATTGCCAGCCTGCACGACTCAACCAACCGCATCACCATTCCCGGTTTCTACGACAACGTAGTTGAACTTAGCGCCGAAGAGCGCGCCGAAATGGCCAAAGCTCCGCACTCCGACGAGGAGTTCAAGCAGAGCATTGGCCTGAAGGACATCTACGGCGAAAAGGGCTACAGCACCATGGAGCGCACCAGCATCCGGCCCACACTCGACGTGAACGGCATCTGGGGCGGCTACACCGGGGAGGGCGCCAAAACCGTTATTGCTTCCAAGGCCTACGCCAAGATTTCCATGCGCTTGGTGCCCCACCAAACTTCCGACGAAATCACGGCGCTATTTCAGCAACATTTCGAAAGTATCGCCCCGAGTGGGGTAACGGTGAAAGTGATGCCCCACCACGGCGGCGAGCCTGTCGTGACGCCAACCGACTCTGTAGCCTACAAAGCGGCCGCCGACGCCATGGAAACCACCTTCGGCAAGCGCCCCATTCCAACGCGCGGTGGCGGTTCTATTCCCATCGTGGCCATGTTCAAAACCGAACTCGGCCTCGATACCGTGCTGCTCGGCTTCGGCCTAGATTCCGATGCCATCCACTCGCCCAACGAGCATTACGGCGTGTTCAACTTCTTGAAAGGCATCGAAACCATTCCGCATTTCTACCGCAACTACGCCGCAGCCATGAAGAAATAGACACTGCTTCTCTAGCACAAAGGCCCAGCCTCCATACCAGAAGCTGGGCCTTTGTTATATGAGATATGGCTGTTAGCGTCCGTTGAACGAATAGGTCAAATAGAGTTGAAAGGTGCTGTTGCGGATGTTGTTTTGCACCGTCACGTTGCCAGTCGTTACCGCTTTGGGGATATTGGTGAACCCGCCATTGTAGCGCAACCCGATGCCCAAGCCGCTTTTGCGCTGGTAACCCAGCCCGAATAAGTAGCCAAAATCGACGGTGTTATACCCGCTCTTGGTATCCACGCTGACATTGCCCGTTTTGTTTTTGGCGGCTAGCAGAAATCCGACTTGCGGACCTGCTTCGAAAAACAAACCATCGGCATTAACGTGGAAAGCTAACGGCACATCCAGGTAGCTTAAGCGAGTCGTCAGATCAGAAGAAGACGACTTCGCACCTTTCTGAGAATAGATTATCTCCGGCTGAAAGGCAAAAAGATCAGTAAACCCGATATTGGCAAAACCACCTCCATGAAAGCCGAAAAGACTTTTATCGTCCGTGGCCTGCTTACCGGCAAAAGACGAGAGTGTGCCGCCCGCTTTCAGACCTAGAGATACATCACTTTGAGCCTGTACCGCACCAACTGAGTTAACCAGCAATAAGAGGGAGAAAAATAGTTTCTTCATATGGAGTGCTAAGGAAAAATCGATGCAACAAACGCACGAAGCTATAACGAAAACCTGTGACGCCTTCCTTATAGTCACCAAGAAGCCTCTTTTCAATCGTGAAAAGAAGCTTCTTGGTGACTAGCAATTAGTACTACTAGTTCGGAATCAGGTAGCCGAGGGAGAGTTGCAGAGCCGAATGACGAGCGTTTTTCAAGTCACCGTTAAAGTAGGTTTCATTGCTGCTTTTCACCAAGTCGCTCAGGGCACCCGTGTATCGTAAGTTCAAACTCACGCCGTTGTCGGCTTGGTAGCCAATGCCGGCCACATAACCTAGTTCGCTGCGGTTGAAGCCGCTTACGTCTTTCTTGTTCTGGGCTTCCGAGACGGTAGGCGTACCGTTGGGCTGACGGGTCCGGGTGACTTTGGTTTCGTCGTTGGCACTGAGCAGATACGAATATTGCGGCCCCGCTTCTGCCACGAAGCCGCCCGCGTTGATCTTGAAAAGCACGGGCACATCCAAGTAGTTGTAGTTGACTTTGCCTTCCCGTTTTTCCGTGTAGCCTACGCCCAACAGGGTGCTGGTGTACTCGGTGGGCTTATTTTCGAAGCTTTTCTGCGAGTAAAGTATCTCGGGTTGGATAGAGAAAAAGCCGTCGCCGGTAACGTCGGCATTCAATATCACGCCGCCTAGGAAACCAACTTTGTTGTTGTAAGTGGTTTCATGCTGAATATTGCCGGCTAGGTTAGAGTAGTTAGCGCCCGCCCGCAAACCCAACCGTACGCCTTGCGCCCGCACGGCCGAAACAGAGGCTAGAGTTAATAAAGCAGCCAGTACGAAGAAAGTCTTTTTCATGAGTGCGAAGAGAAATAAGTGAGAACAGAGAAGCACAGGACTCGCCGAAATCTAAAAGTGTGCCAACCCGATTGTTGAGCTTATGCGCAGACACAAAAAAGCCCCATCTGCTCTACAGATGAGGCTTTTAAAGAAATTAACCCACTTACGTGCCAGGCAATTAGCAGCCAGCCGTAGTCATGAATTTACTTGGTTGGAATCAGGTAGCCTAACTGCAAAGTGAAGGCGTTGTTGAATACCTTGATATCATTGCTCGTGTTTTTGGTGTCTATAAGCGAGTTGAAACCGCGTGCATAGCGTAAACCCAGGCTAATGCCGCCTTCAGTCATATAACCAACGCCAGCCACGCCGCTAATATCGAACTGAGCCAGATCCGACTTATTGGCATCCTTTTGAGAAATTCCGGTGTAATCTAAAAAGTCTGTCTCTTCGTTGGTTTTATTTTTGGTGTTATCAGCATACTTAGTGGTGGTCTGAGTCTTGTTCTTTGAGCCGAATAAATAGCTTACCTGTGGTCCTAGTTCGAAGAACAATCCTCCAGCGTTGATTTTGGCTAGCAATGGTACGTCGATATAATGCAGTACGCGCTTTTGCTCTTGCTCAACTTTGATTGCGCCGGGATACGCTGCTAAAGTTGCTCCATCATTAGATTCACTTGCAATCTCGTAACCTTTACGGTTGTAGAGCAATTCAGGGGCAAAAGAAAAGAAACCATCGCTGCTAAGTGGCACAGAGAAGCTTAAGCCAGCATTATAGCCTATTTTATAGTCACCAAGGTCAGTGCTGTAACCGGCACCAGTAAGCTGACTTACGTCGTCACCAGAAACATTGGAATAGGTCCCACCGACTTTAACGCCGAGGCGGAAACCGCCCGCATCTTGGGCATGAGCAAAAGAGGCAGAAACAACCGCTGCCACGGTGAGTGCAAGAAATTTTTTCATAAAAAATTAAGGGTGGAGGTGGCTAACACAATTCAGCAGCACGAACCTGAGCCAGAAGGCCCCGGTGGGCCGCTTTCAAGCATGCATACCGCAAAACCTCCTTGTTATGTTACATATAATTGAAAAAATAATCTTATGTCGAGCTACAAAGCAGACTGTTAGAGCAATCCGTATTTTTGTGCTCTACTATATTCTTATGATGCGTGGTTTCGGGGTTTTCAGATATATAGTTATTGGTATAGCCTTTCTGCTTGAAACTCCTGTCCGGGCGCAGGCACCTGAAGCAAAGCTGCCTCCCGGACCCCTTATAATAGGTGCTTATGGGCAAGGGAGTTTCATTATTGCTCACACCCCAACAGTTGAACATCTAGCCGTATCGCATCCCACCGGATTAGAGCTAAACCTACAACGCCAAACCAATGGCTCCGAACCCTGGCATGCGTGGTACCGTTATCCGCGCATTGGGGCGGCACTGGTATACTATAATTACCACAATCCGGTGCTGGACCGTTCGTATGCGGCCACCGTTTACCTCAGTAAAAGCCTGTTCCGAACGCCTCGGCAAGAGTTGAATTTCAGGCTGGGCACGGGATTGGCCTACTTTGCCAATCCCTTCGACCTCGAAACCAACCACAAGAACTCCATTGTCAGCTCCCGCTTGAATGCCACCATGCAGATGCGGTTCGAGTACGATGTGTCTGTGGCGGAGCATGTAGGTTTGCTGGTAGGTTTGGGGCTCAACCACTATTCTAATGGAGCTACCACCAAGCCTAACTTCGGTATCAATCTGCCCACGGTATACTTAGGTGTGAACTACCATCAGCAGCGGCCATTTATGCCAGCCGCAACGGCGACTGGGGATAGGCCTGCGGATATTGGCCGCGACTTTTTCAACCTAAGCACCAGTATCGGTTTCAAGCAGCGCAGTCCGGTGGATATGCACAAGTATTTGGTGCAATCTGTATCGGTGCTGGCAGGACGGCGCATAAGCCGTAAAAGCAATGTGCTAGTTGGGGTGGAAGGCTTCTATGACCGTAGCCTCATCCCGCAACTTCGCGATACCGCCCGCACCTCCGATAATTTGCCCGACGTGAAGAAAGCCAGCGTTGTGCTAGGACATGAGTTGCTGTTTGGCCGGCTGGCGTTCGTTACGCACTTGGGCTTCTACTTCTACAATCCTTACAAGTCCAATACTTTCTACTACGAGCGGCTAGGCCTGAAATACCACTTTACCAACCGAATCTTCGGCGCCGTTGATTTGAAAGTGCACCGTGGCGCCGCCGATGTAATCGAGTTTAAAGCCGGCATGAAGCTCAACCGCGAAAGCAACTAGTGCTAAAGCGTACTTAGCCAATCAAGCTTTGGTTGATACGCTTCACCAAGCCCGGCCCTTCATAAATAAACCCGCTATAAAGCTGCACCAATGCCGCGCCAGCTGCCAGCTTTTCGCGCGCATCATCGGCCGAATGAATGCCGCCTACCCCGATAATAGGCTGCGCGCCATCAGAGTGCTGATGCAGGTAGCGAATCACCTCCGTCGCCCGACGGCGTAGCGGCTGGCCACTCAGGCCGCCTGCCCCCAACTCTGCCACTTGATTGGCGTCGGTGCGCAGCCCGGTACGGCTGATGGTGGTATTGGTGGCCACTAGGCCACTAAGCTGGGTTTCACGCGCAATCAGCAAGATGTCGTCGAGTTGGGTATCTGTCAGGTCTGGAGCAATTTTGAGTAGCAGCGGCCGGGGCGTCGGGAGTGAGGCATTGCGCTCTTGTATCACTTGTAGCAGTTGGATAAGAGGCTTTCGCTCTTGGAGTTGCCGCAAGTTCGGCGTATTCGGCGACGACACGTTGACTACAAAATAGTCCACTACCTCATGCAGTGCTTCCACGCAGGCCACATAGTCTTGGGCCGCTAGCTCGTTAGGCGTGTCCTTGTTCTTGCCGATGTTGCCCCCAATGATGAGCTGTGAGTTGCGTCGCACGCGCAAGCGGGCAGCCGCGGCAGCCGCCTTACGTTGTTGAAGCCCATTCGGTTTACCAAGGCTTCGTCTTGCGGCAACCGGAACAGGCGCGGCTGTGGGTTACCGGGTTGGGGCCGCGGCGTCACGGTACCTATCTCTACAAAGCCAAAGCCCAGGGCCGCCAACTCGTCCGTTAAGTCTGCTTTTTGTCGAAGCCGGCAGCCAATCCTACAGGATTTTAAACCGCAATCCGAACACCTCCCGCTTTAACGTTGGGTTTTGAAAATCGTAGAGTTGGCGCAGCAACGCGGCTGTGCCAGGCAAGCGGTGCGCCCGTTTAAGGTTGTCGAAAACCAAATGGTGGGCCCGTTCGGCGTCAAGCTGAAAGAACAAGGGGTTGAGAAAGGCTTTGTACATGACATGCCACAAAAAATCCGAAGCACAAAGCTCTTACTTATTTAGTATTAGAGCACAGCAGCGCAAGTTGTGCCTTGCAAAGTAAAAAATGCAACGGTAGATAACTGATATAGAGCAGGATCAGTCATTGGACGGCAGTTTGTCTTGTCTAATAAGCTGTCAAGGTTTGGAGATGACAAAGCGGTTGCGTACTTTTGCCATCCCATCCAGAAAATGGCTTTTTGGTATGCGGAAACCGATTCTGTAGCTCAGCTGGTAGAGCAATACACTTTTAATGTATGGGTCCTGGGTTCGAATCCCAGCGGGATCACCAAAACCTTTCTTGCAAGCTGCAAGGAGGGTTTTTTGTTGTTTTGTTGTTGGCTTCGAGATGACATCAGCCAGCCCAACCTTCCCGGTCGAGGCTGCGGTACTGAATAGCCTCGGCTAAATGTTCGATATGAATTTCTTCGGTGCCCGCTAAGTCGGCAATGGTGCGCGCCACTTTCAGAATACGGTCGTAAGCACGGGCCGACAGACCCAGGCGCTCCATTGCCGTTTTAAGCAGTGTGCGGCCAGCTGCATTGATTTCACAGATATCTTTCACCATTTGCGGAGGCATCATAGCGTTGGAAAAAATATCCGGAAATTTGGCGAACCGTGCTGTTTGCACCGCCCGAGCCTTTTCCACGCGCAATTGAATATCGTGACTCGTCTCCGACTTGCGCGTTTCGGTCATTTGGTCGAAGGTGACGGGCGTTACCTCCACATGTAAGTCAATCCGGTCGAGTAGGGGGCCACTTACCTTGTTGAGGTAGCGCTGCACCACGCCGGGGCCGCACACGCATTCCTTCTCGGGGTGGTTGTAATAACCGCAGGGGCAAGGGTTCATGCTGGCAATAAGCATGAAGTTGGCAGGAAAGTCGATGCTGACCTTGGCCCGCGAAATAGATACGCGGCGCTCCTCCAGCGGCTGCCGCATCACCTCCAGCACGGTGCGCTTGAATTCTGGCAATTCATCCAGGAACAGCACGCCATTATGCGCCAGCGAGATTTCACCAGGCTGCGGATTGCTGCCGCCGCCCACCAGTGCCACATCCGATATAGTATGGTGCGGAGCCCGAAAAGGTCGCGTGCCTAGCAGAGAGGCATTGGCACCGAGCTTGCCCGCCACTGAGTGAATCTTGGTGGTTTCCAACGCTTCCAACATATTCAGGGCGGGCAGAATGGTTGGTAGGCGCTTGGCCAACATAGTTTTGCCTGCGCCTGGTGGACCGATCATTATTACGTTATGGCCGCCAGCCGCAGCTATTTCCAGGGCCCGTTTGATGTTTTCTTGCCCTTGCACATCGGCGAAGTCGGCAGCATATAGGTTGGCTTCCTGCTGGAAAATATCGCGCGTATCCAGCACCAGCGGCTCGATGGCGAGGCGGCCTTCGAAGAAGTCGATGGCCTCTTGCATGGTTTCAACCGGAATGATGTCGAGGTTGTTGACAATAGCGGCTTCCCGGGCATTTTCTTTGGGTAGAATAAAGCCTTTGAAACCTTCCTTGCGGGCTTGAATAGCAATTGGCAATACGCCCCGAATTGGCCGCAGGGCACCATCTAGGGCCAACTCGCCCATGATGATGTATTCGGGAAGGCGTTCAGTGCTGAGTTGCTGTGAGCCGTGCAGAATGCCCAGCGCAATTGGCAGGTCATAACTGGAGCCTTCCTTACGGATGTCGGCGGGGGCCATATTCACGACCACCTTGGTGCGTGGCATCCGGTAGCCCCGAAACTTCAAGGCTGCTTCAATCCGCTGCTGGCTCTCCTTGATAGCATTGTCGGGCAGGCCAACTACATAGAAATTAGTGCCCTGCGAAACAACTACTTCAATGGTAATAGTATAAGCATTAACGCCCTGTACGGCCGAGCCGAAGGTCTTGGTAAGCATATAATCGATAAGAAAATAGAATTGAAATCAACGAAGATAAAGGAAATACCGGACGAGCTACAGCAGTGTCAATCGTTCAACAAAGGAGAGCTAAACTCGAATTTAACTGGTTGTCCTATGGCCACTGCTTAGAGGGCAGGACGGTTGGGAAGCCTGCGTTGTTACCGACTACGGTGGCATAGACCGCCGCCAAATAGATCTGCTAGAATACTTGGTTACTTGGCAGCCAACTGCTCGATGAGCATAATAAGGATGTGAATAGCTTTGATATGAATCTCTTGTATTCGGTCGGCGTAGCCAGTGTGTGGCGCCCGAATTTCTATATCGCACAAAGCGGCTAGTTGCCCGCCGTCTTTACCTGTTAGGCCCACTACTTGCATGCCAGTGGCTCTGGCTGCTTCGGCGGCGCGCAATATGTTTGGGGAGTTGCCGCTGGTACTGATGGCTAGTAGCACGTCGCCGGGGCGGCCGATGGCTTCCACGTAGCGGCTGAACACATAATCGTAGCCATAGTCGTTGGCGACACAACTCATATGCGACGCTTCGGTAAGCGCAATAGCGCCGAGGGCCGGCCGGTCGTGGCGGTAGCGGCCGCTTAGTTCCTCGGCAAAGTGCTGGGCGTCGCAAAGGCTGCCCCCGTTGCCGCAGCTTAGGAGCTTGCCTCCCTGTTGCAGACTGTGGGCCATGAGACGAGCAGCTTGCTCGATGGCTGTAAGATTGGCCGCATCGGTCACGAAACGGTCAAGCACGGTTTGGGCTTCGATAAGCTCAGCCCGAATAAGGTCAGTTAGAGAAGTAGCATCGGTCACGACGCGAAGATACAGGAGCTACGCCAGTGGACCACTGTCACGGTCGGAGGTGAGAGGCCGGACGGACGGCGCGGGCGGCGTATAGCCTTCAGGATGCACAGTAGTACCAGGCCGGGCGGCGCCTACGCCGGCGCTCGTGCTACGCTGCTCGAGCTGCTGGTCGTACAGGCGGGCTTTCAGCTCATTGATTTTGCCTTCGCGCGAGGCAACGTCCCGCCGTAACAGCACGCTATCCAAGTTTTCAGTGATAAGCTGCAAGGTTAGTAGCGCTGCTCCGATCAGGAACAGGGCATAATAAAACGTGGAGGCATCGTTGCCTGCTGTCACAGCCATCAAGCCGTCGCGCGAACCAGGACTCAGCAATAGCAGCAGTACCAGCAGCAAGTACACCATGACGAGAACATTAACCAGACGTTTTAAAGCGAGCATAGGAAGGCGATGCTAAAGTGAAAAATCAACTGGCCCGTCGTACGCAAAAACGCGGCGGTCGGGTTAAATATAGGCTTTCGCAGATTGGAATTCCTTGCTTGGGTGGCGCTCTTCACTTTTAATGGATGGTGATTAAGGCCGTTGGACGGCCGTTAGGCTTTGTAAAGAATCTAGCCGCTGACGAACTGCTTTCAGCTTTTGCAACTCAATCTGAAATAAATCTTTGGTCGGTTGCTGTCCGAGCGAATCGAGCAGGCGCCGGGTGGCCGTAGTGTCTTGTTGGTCGAGCAAGGCATCTGCCCTTTGCAAGGCATTGTCGTAGGCGTGACTGGCCGCTATTTTCTGTTGCAAACTAATAGCAGCTTGTTGTTGAGGAGCATTTCGCGAATGACTGTATGTGCGCCACAGCCACTTGCCAGCTTGCAAAACTAGTAGCAGCACAATGAGGGTGGCTACATGGCGCATGGTACTGGTGGGAACTGCCATAGGTCCTGGAGAATAAGCTTAGCGCGCTACAGCTAGTCATAAAAATTGGTAGCGCAAAACCAACTGCAATCAATGTTGTAGTGCTTGCGGCCTCGGCGGCGCGCGGTTACTCTTCCGACTTTAGATGGTTGCCTTTTAAGCTTGCGAGTACTGTTTGGTTGACAGAGCGTTGCTACTTACACCAGTGCCGCATTGGTTGCTTGGAGTTGGCTTAGGCGCTGGTAGAGGCCACCAGGTTGGCGAAGTAACTCGTCGTGGGTGCCGCGTTCCGCAATCCGACCTTGGTGTAGCACAATAATCTCGTCGGCGTGCTGCACGGTGCTGAGGCGGTGGGCAATTACCAGCGACGTACGGTGCTGCATCAAACGAGTCAGGGCTTCCTGCACCAGCTTTTCGCTTTCAGTGTCGAGAGCCGAAGTAGCTTCGTCGAGAATAAGAATGGGAGGGTTGCGTAGAATAGCCCGCGCAATACTAAGGCGCTGCCGCTGTCCGCCCGAAAGCCGCCCGCCCCGGTCGCCGATGATGGTGTGGTAGCCTTCGGGAGTGGCTATGATGAAGTCGTGGGCGTTGGCAATGCGGGCGGCCTCCACTATTTCCGCTTCGGTGGCCTCGGTGTTGAAGCGGATGTTGTTGTAAATAGTGTCGTTGAACAGGATGCTTTCCTGGGTCACGATGCCCATTTGCTCGCGCACCGAATGAATGGTGCAGTCGCGCACGTCGTAGCCATCAATAAGAATCTGGCCGCTGGTAGCGTCGTAGAAACGCGGCAGCAGGTCGGCTAGCGTGCTTTTGCCCGAACCCGATGGCCCCACTAGTGCTACTGTTTTGCCTTTTTCAATAACCAGGTTGATGTCTTGCAGCACGGGCGCATCGCCGTACGCAAATTGCAGGTTGCGCAACTCTATTTGGTGCTTGAAAGGCGGCAGTACCTGCGCATTCGGCTTGTCGCGGATGGTTGGCTCGGTATCGATAATGCGCAATACCCGCTCACCAGCCACCAGTCCGCGCTGAATATTACCGAACGACGACGATAGGGCTTTGGCGGGCGTAAGCACCTGCGAAAACAGAATCACATAGCCAATAAACGTTTCGCCCGTCAAACTCGATTGGCCACCCAAGATCAACAGGCCCCCGAAATAAAGCAGCCCCGCCACCACCGTGACGCCCGCAAACTCGGAAAACGGCGAGGCTAAGTCGCGGGTATTATCAATGGCACGAGACGTGCGGGCGTACAAGTCGTTTTGCTGCGCGAACTTGTCTTTGATGTAATCCTGCGCATTGAAAGCTTTGATAACCCGGATGCCTCCCAGCGTTTCGTCAATTACGGAGAGCATGGAGCCGAGTGTGCTCTGGCTTTGCTGCGCTTGGCGGCGCAGGCGCTTGGAAATACCGGCTATTAGTCCGCCCGATATTGGCAGCAGCACCAATGTGAAGAGCGTGAGCGGCACCGAGATGTAAAACAGCAGGGCGAAATACGCTATAATGTTCAGCGGCTCCCGGATAACGGCCGTCATGGTGTTCACCACCGACGTTTCCACTTCCTGCACATCCGACGTGAAGTGCGACATCAAGTCCCCTTTCCGCTCGCTCCCAAAAAAGCTCAGGGGCAAGCCAATAATGCGTTGATACAGATGATGCCGCAAGTTCTGGATGACCCGTGCCCGCACTTTGGCCAACAGCCGCATGCTCAGGTACCGAAACACATTGCTTAGCAGCACCGACACCACCACCACTCCACACACGAAAGCCAGCGCGCCCATTTTGCCCTGGGTGGCCAGCACATCGGCGAAGAAGTAGTTAAAGCTATCCTTCACCCAATCGAAGCTAGGGCGAAAAGCGGGCAGGTGGTCGGGCGCCTGCAACGGAATCTTGTCGGTCTTATCGAATAGGACGCTCAGCAACGGGATGATGAGCGTGAAATTGGCCAGTCCAAAAAAAATGTTCAGCAGCGTGTACAGTAAGTATTGCGGCAGAAAATTGGTCAGCGGCCGGGCGTAATGCAGAATGCGCAGGTAGGTCTTCATCGGAAGCAGCAAAGGTAACGCATCTGCAAAGCTTGGTAACTGAGCAACACCAGGCTGGTAAGCAGGCTATTCGGCTTTGAAGACGGCCACCACTTCAATTTGCCCTGTAATGTGGTTATTGAACTCGGCGAGTTCTTCGGCTGGCACCCACAATTCTTCGTGCTCCCGGTTGCCTACGTTCTGCACCGGAAACAAGGCAGCGTAGTCGGCATCCACGGCAAAACGCAGCACATAGCCCACGCCATAATACGGCACGTTCCAGTCGCGCGCTATCTGAGCGGCGTACTCCTCGTTTAGCACTGGGTAGAAAATGGGCTGCTCTGGTAGGCGCGGTGGAAATTCCAGCCAGCCGGAAGCGGCTATCAAGTCCAATTCCTGCTGATTAACTGGCCGGTAAAGCAACAAATTAGCAGGCTCGTGACGCATATATGCTTGGCGGAGTAACTAGAAGAAATACTTATACCTGCTGATCTGGTACTTGCTTGCAAGACCTTGTTGCACAAACAAGACCTTACAGACTAAGTCGTCGAGCAGCGAGTATGCTCTTGGCAAGCGAGCGGCAGATTAGCGACAATCAACGATTAAAATTCGTGTAGCCGCTGCGCGATGTTCCAGCGCAAAGCCACCGACGGAAACACCGTATTTTGGGTGGCAGCATCAATAAAGGATTGGCGACGCACAATCAGCTTAGCGTCCAGCCACAGATTGTGCCGCGGCTGATAGGTGGCTGTAAGGTCGGTGTGTAGGAGGCGAGTTCGGTTGCCTTGGCTGATGGTGTTGCCGTATTCCTGCACCCGCGGATCGTAGGGAAGTAGCACGTTGCCACCGTAGTTGATTACAGAACCATCGTCGTAGGTGCGGTCCAGGCCTTGCACAGTGTAGAATACCTTGCTCACCAGCTGCAAGCGCGGAATTGGCTGGTAGCTTAGTATGCCAAGCAACTCGTACAGGTTGGCACCCATGGGGTGGGCGAGGGGCTGCTGGTAGTGCTGGTAGTTGGTGTAGCTGTCTTCGTGCTGATACGTGAACGGGCGGATGTAATTGAACTCCCCTTGCACATCAAGCGTGCGAATACCCGCTACATCCACATACTTAGCGCCCAGCTGCAAAGCTTGCTTGTTGGCCCACCAACCGTTGCCCGCCCGTATTTCGCTCAGCTTGAACTCGTCCAGCATGAACTGCCCATAAAGCTGCACCGTGTTCTTGATATTCCACTTGAAATCCAGACCCAGCACCGTATTGTCAGCCGATCCTACCTGCTGCTCAACTGCCCGATAGAAAATAAGTGGATTCAGGTATTGCAACTCAAAGCCGCGTCGTTGGCTGCCTGGGATATTTCGCCCTGAACTGTCACGTCTGAAATTGCGCCCCCCTAAGATGGTGCTCTCAAACACACCCACGTTGAATGTAGGCGTCACATCGAAACTGAGATGGTGTAGCGCCATGTATTTCTTCCGATAGAGGGTGTCTATCGGGCTGCCGTTTTCGTCGTAGCTGCGGCCGGCAATCATTTCCGTAAACAGATTCTGGTAATTGAGCTTCCAGATGCGCGTGTTCAGTTTGAGAAAGAAATACGGCGCGCTGTAGTCGGAGAGGATAAGGGAGCGGTAGCCGTTGCCAATAAAGTTACGGTCGTGGCCTAGCTGGACGCTGACATGCTTGGTGGCCGCATACGTGATATAACCGCGCGCCGTGAAGAAGTCGTATTGGCTGCCTCCCTCCACTCTAAAAGACTTCCAGTAGCCCTCGTGCGGCACTATACTATCGCGGCGGATGCGCTGTTGCACGTAAAATGGTACACCTTGTTGGTTGTCGGCCAGGAAGGTGTAGAAGCCGAGCCGCTCGTCAATTGTACCTTCCACCTGCACGCCCCGGGTATTCACGTAACGCAACCCATCCGTTTCCGAATCCTTGCCCGCCGAAAGCCCAAGTACCGGATTCACGCGCAGCGTGAAATCAGGAATAGACAGGCTATAAAGGTCGGACTGGCGCTGATAAAAGTGTTTCAGCACGGGCCGGCGGCTTTGATTGGCAGCATCAGCCCGGTTGGAGTGATTCCAGTTGTCGCGCAGCAGATATTCGGCGTTGAAGCGGTCCTGCACCGACAAATTAGCGCTATCCGCCAGCATCCGCTCGGCCAAGCGCACCACGGCCGAGCGGGTATAAGGGCGCACCGACGTATGCAGGTTGTTGCCCGTCGAGTCGCCACCGTATTTGATGGCATACCGGTCGATAAGCCGGTACACATCCGCATCGAGCGAGACAGTATTGGGCGCCGTTGGAATGTCGGCCGTTGGAACTTGCGGTGGCGGTACTGGTCCATCAAACTGCACCGACATACTTTGCCCCGTTACTTGACCGATGAGTAAGGCGTGAAACGTTAAAACGAGAAGATATTTTTTCATAAAATCAAGACTGCCTCCTAACGATTAGCGAGCAATTCAACAAACCTACGCACTTGCCGCAAGACTAGGACGCAGCAACGCGGCTCGGTAGCTGTTCCGTATATATAGTGCGCTTTCGGCTGCGGTTCTTGTGGTGTCCTGAGAGGGCGCCACTGGCTACCTTTGCCGCGTGCCACCTCGTTTGCTTCGCTATTCTGAACTCGACCTTGCTGCCTGGGACGCCTGTGTGGCGGAGGCCCGTGAAGTGGTGCCTTATGCTTGCTCGTGGTGGCTGCAAGCGACGACCGGTCGTTGGGAGGCCTCGGTAGAGGTTGAGGCGGGTACTGGCCGGTACTTGTCGGTGCTGCCGCTGCCCACTAAGTGGCGCCTCCGTGGGCGGGAGGTGTATCAGCCGGCTTTCACGCAGCAGCTCGGCTTATTGACGCTGCCCGAAAGTCAGTTTTCCGATGTACTGCTGCACCTGCGCCAGCTACCAAAGCGCTACGCCCACTTCTACACCCAACTCAACGACCAGACTCCGCTACCGTCGGCGTTGTTGCCCCTGACCGGCCAAACTCGCACCACCTACCACTTGCCGCTTCACCCGGAATATGCTGCGCTACACGCTGGTTATACTGCCGATTACCGCCGCCGCCTGCGCCAAAACAACGAGCTACCCCTTCCACTTACCGTTTCGCCAGCTTCTTCCGTAGACGAAATGCTCGTATTGTTCAAGCAGTACACGGGGGAAGTAGCTGGCCTGAAAAATCGACACTACCAACAACTCCGGGCCTTGTTTGCAGCACTACAGCACCACAACCAGGCACTGCCGCTGGAAGTGCGGGCCCCCGAAACCGGCGAATTGCTGGCGGCGGCCTTGTTTGTGAGGTTTCGCACGCGGCTTATCTATTTGTTTGCGGCTGCCTCGCCGGCCGGTAAGAAAGTTGCGGCTCCGTTGTTGCTGCTCGATTATGTGATTCAACGCCACGCGGGCACTCCTAGCCTCGTACTCGATTTCGAGGGCGGCATGATAAAATCAATTGCCCGTTTTTTCGCCAACTTCGGGGCTACGCCCGTACCCTACGCGGCCCTTTCTTTCACCCAACGCCCCTGGTATCTGCAATGGATCCGCTAATCCCCACCACTCCCGACCTGCCCGCCGCTGAGCCCGCTCCCCGGGTGCATGTTGTGTGCGCCGAGCCCTCTATCGCCAATCATTTTCTAGCCGAGCTGCGCGACGTGGAAGTGCAACGTGATTCACTGCGTTTCCGCCGCAACTTGCAGCGCCTCGGCGAGATAATGGCCTACCGCATCAGTTCCCAGCTCAGCTACACCGACCAAACGGTGAAAACGCCGCTCGGTCAGTGCAGCAGCAAGCAACTCCACGATTTTCCGGTGCTGGCTACCGTGCTCCGTGCTGGCCTGCCGTTTCACCAGGGCTTCCTCAACTATTTCGATCAGTCGCCAAGCGCTTTTGTGGCCGCTTACCGTATCGAGGGTACTGCCCAAGTGCAGGTGCAGGTCGATTATTTGTCGGCACCGCGGCTTGATGAGCGGGTGCTGATTTTGGCCGACCCCATGCTGGCTTCCGGTAAGTCGTTGGTGCAAACCTACCGGGCTATGCTGCGTTTCGGTACGCCCCGACAGGTGCATATTGCCGCCGTCATTGCCAGTCCAGAAGGCGTCGCCTACGTCACCCGCGAAATCCCCGAAGCCACGCTTTGGGTGGCCGCCATCGACGAAAAGCTTAACGCCCAAGCCTACATCGTGCCTGGCCTCGGCGACGCCGGCGATTTATCGTACGGCAGCAAGCTGTAACGACAGGTGTAAAAGGCTGTGTTGTTGGGAGTAGCAGGTATCAGAACTTGTACGTTTCACGTTATATCTCCTCGCTGTTACTTTTTCAGTCTGAACCAATAGCATGCTTTGGTTCTTTGTAATTTCGAGTTCGGCTACGGCGACCTTTTTCTTCATCATCTGCTGTTCACCTCGTGTTACCTCATCTCTTCAAATACGCTTCCGTTTTCTTGCTGGGGATGGTCAAATTTGTGGCCGCCCCAGTGGCGGGCATTGCTGCCGGGCTATCGTTTCCCCTCATTTGGGGGCTGTCGGTGGCGGGTATGATGACTACGGTGGTGCTTGTGTCGGGAGTAGGAAAGATGTGGGCCTTGCACCTACGCCGCAAACGCGAAGAAAAAGGTAAGCCGCTCTTCAGCCGCAAGAGCCGCCGCATTGTGGGCATCTTTCGTCGTTTCGGCATGGCTGGTATTGCCTTTCTGACTCCCATTCTATTCAGTCCCATTGGGGGTACCGTCATTGCCACCCAATTGCACGTACCCCGTTGGCGCATCCTGTTTCATATGTTGTGGAGCGCTGTGCTATGGGGGGCTGCCTTCACAATGCTAGCCATTCGCTTCAGCCACCTAGCTATATTTCAGCATTAACCTGTAGTATTAATTTCCCGGATTACATAGATCAAGTACACTCGATAACTCGAAACCAATTGCGTGAAAACGAAAGCGGCGTGCTTTAGAGCACGCCGCTTTCGTTTTCACGCAATTCAATTTAAGAGGTTCGGTTGCTCGGTGACTAACTTACGCTTGCCTTTCGAGCGGGCAATGGCGGCTTTCACCGCTTTTACGGCCGGCTTGGAGGCGGTGCCTTTTGAAGGACGGGCCTTATTTCCTTTCTGACTACGGTTAGGACCTTCCACGTAGGTTCGACCGGTCCGCTTGTCGATGGTGACGCCAGGCTTCACGTACTCTTTCCGCTCGTGGAAAGCACCTTGGAAGTTGGGGTCTTCACGTCGGCGACGTTCGTCCTGCTCGCGGTTCATACTTTGTTGCTCATCGAAAGGCGTTTCGGCCACTTCCACCTCGGCTGGGAAAGGCACAAGCGGAATGGGCTGCTTGATAAGCTCTTCGATGTGGGCTATGTGGTGCATTTCGGCTTCGTTGGCGAAGGTGATGGCCGCACCTGTATGCTGTGCTCGTCCCGTGCGCCCGATACGGTGCACATAATCGTCATAAATCAGGGGCACATCAAAGTTGATGACGTGGCTCACTTCCGGTACGTCGATGCCACGAGCTGCTACATCAGTAGCCACCAAAAAACGGACTTCCCCCGCCTTAAACGCTTCCATGGCGTTGATGCGCGCGTTCTGGCCTTTGTTGCCATGAATGGCGCGTACCTCGCCTGCTATCCTGCGACCCAAGAAATGGGCTACATTTTCGGCGTGCACCTTGCTGCGCGTAAAAATCATGACCCGGTTGAAAGTAGCTTGGTCGCGGAGCAAATACCCAAGTAGATTAATTTTAGTAACCAGGTTTGGTACCTGGTACAAGCTCTGGACCACATTCTGAGCTGACGTGGCCGAAGGCGTTACCTCAACGCGCATCGGAAATTCCAAGAACTCTTCACTTAGTACGGTTACTTTTTCCGCCATCGTGGCCGAGAACAATGCATTCTGCCGCTTACTCGGAATGACTTCCAGAATCTTCCGAATCTGAGGCATAAAGCCCATGTCCATCATTTTGTCGGCCTCATCAAGGACCAGCGTTTTCAGCTCCTTCAATACCAAGTCGCCGCGCAAGTACAGCTCAAGCAGGCGGCCTGGCGTAGCAATCAGAATATCTATTCCTTTAGCAATGGTCTCAATCTGCGTTTTGGGACCCAAGCCGCCATAAATGGCAAAAATGCGAAGGTCGGTGTACGTTGCGAGGCGCTTGAGGTGCGTTTCAATTTGCATGGCTAGCTCACGGGTGGGAGCTAGAATGAGACCCCTAGGATTAAGGCCTTGGGCATACTTTACCTTCATCAGGAGTGGCAACCCGAAAGCAGCCGTTTTGCCCGTACCCGTTTGCGCGATACCTAGCACGTCGTGGCCAGCCAGCAGCAACGGAATAGTTTGCACCTGCACGGGGGTAGGCTCGGTGAAACCAGCTTCGGCCACGGCCGTGAGTAATTGCTTGTTGAGCTTGAAATCGGCGAAAGAAATCGCCTGCGGCGTATCGGACATGACAAAGAAGGAGTTACGAAGCGCAAAGGTACGGAACACCACCCCAACCCGTAAGCGAAAGCCAAAGTGAAGCCTGCACCCGGTAGCGGTAAAGTTTGCGCGTTTGTTTAATGAGCAAGAACACAGTCAGGATAAAAAAGTGCTCGTTAAACTTGCGAATTCATCTGTATGCGCTACTTTTGTTGCTCAATACCCCACATGGTAGATATAGCTCAGCTGGTTAGAGCGTCGGATTGTGATTCCGAAGGTCGTGGGTTCGAGCCCCATTATTTACCCACTAAGAAAGCCTCAGGCATTATGCTTGAGGCTTTTTTCTTTAGCACCTAGCTGCTCTTTACCAATTAGTTAGCTGCCATTGTGGCTCGTTACGGCGTAGGCAATTCAACAAAATCGGGCGTAGTACGGAAGGATTTGGATATTTGTGGCGTTGCAAGACAAATTCCCTATTTGAATCACTTTTACTTCTTCTGATATGAGCTTGGTCGTAATCGGCTCCGTAGCCTTCGATGCCCTGGAAACGCCTTTTGGCAAAACCGACAAAATTATTGGTGGTGCTGCTACTTACATCTCTCTTTCGGCCAGCTACTCGCTGAAGCCGGTAAAGCTGGTAGCCGTAGTCGGCGACGACTTTCCGCAGTCTGATATCCTGCTCCTCGAAGAGCACGGCGTTGACACGGAAGGCCTGCAAATTAAAGAAGGAGAAAAGTCGTTTTTCTGGTCGGGCAAGTATTCCAACGATTTGAACTCGCGCGAAACGCTGGTCACGGAACTCAATGTGCTGGCTAATTTCGACCCTGTTCTTCCGGATAGCTACCAGGATTGCAAGTATCTGATGCTTGGTAACTTGGCGCCTCAGGTGCAACGTCTCGTGATTCAGCGCCTTGTCAACCGTCCCAAGCTCATCGTCATGGATACGATGAATTTCTGGATGGATGTCGCGTTAGACGAGTTAAAAACGACCATTGAAATGGTAGACGTGCTTAGCATCAACGACGAAGAGGCGCGCCAGCTTTCGGGGCAGCACTCGTTGGTGAAGGCCGCCAAAATCATCATGGAAATGGGTCCCAAAACCGTTATCATCAAGAAAGGTGAGCATGGTGCGTTGCTGTTCTGCAAAAACAAGGTGTTTTTCGCCCCAGCTCTGCCCCTAGAAGAAGTGTTCGACCCAACTGGTGCCGGCGATACTTTTGCTGGTGGCTTTATCGGTTACCTCGCCGCCACCGACGATATCAGCTTCGAGAACATGAAGCGTGCGGTTGTGCACGGTTCGGCCATGGCTTCATTTTGCGTAGAGCGGTTCGGTACGGAGCGCCTACTGAACTTGACGGCGCAGGAAATAGAAGCGAGAGAGCAAAAGTTCGCCGACTTGGTGGCCGTAATGCCAGTTGTGGCCACGGCTACTCAGAACGCCTAGAACGTACAAGCAAAGGCAGACTTCACCGAGCAAGCCGCCGGAAGCTAAGGACGTCTGCGCCTTAGTTTTCGGCGGCTTGCTTCGTAAAGTCTGTTTCGTTTTCACAACCCTGGTACGAGCAAGTAGGTAAAAGAAAGGAAAATGCTTCACCCTTAGCTTCCACTGCCATGTCT
The DNA here is from genome assembly GCF_964242765.1 of uncultured Hymenobacter sp. Taxonomy (NCBI): domain Bacteria; kingdom Pseudomonadati; phylum Bacteroidota; class Cytophagia; order Cytophagales; family Hymenobacteraceae; genus Hymenobacter; species uncultured Hymenobacter sp. The sequence goes on along the minus strand of NZ_CAXTBM010000016.1, from coordinate 12,237 downwards.
AAGCATAAAAAAGAGAATCCCGCTTCGAATCAGAAAGTTAGTTCGCCTATGGGGCCTGATGCGCTGAACGGTATGCCCACTTCCGTTGACCCGGACAGCCGGGCGGAATCTAGCGGCACGCAGGTGCAGAACCTGAATCAGAACCACATCACTGAAACTGGCAACGAAACCAAGAACAACACGCCAGGCGGCAATTCTAATGAGGTGCGGTCAGCGCGAACCAACAAGCCTCGCAACAACCCGAACCCAAGCCAGCAAAACCAGAAATAATATCAAGCGCACAAAAAAGACCCTGCTGATCTTCAGCAGGGTCTTTTTTGTGCATTGTAAATGCGTTGATTGAAGCGCCCAGTGATTAGGGCAGCACGGTCAGGCGTACGACGCGCGTGTCTACATCGTCGTTATCGAAAAAGTCTTGCTCGAAGAGAATAGTTCGGTTGTCGAGCCAGCGAGGTTGTGTGCAGCCCCACTCGGTTTGTCGCTCCCACAGCAGGCGGAGGTTGCCGTTGTCTACGGCCCATAATTGAAGGCCATTGGGCTCGTAGCGCGCTAATACATCAGAGTTTCCGCACACAAAATGGCGTCCGTCGGGTGCCACAGCCGGAGGGCTCCAAACACGGGTACGCCGGCCTGTATGCTGGTTGACCAAGAGATAATACCCGCCTTCGTAGAGCCGCACTGCCACGAGCCACTGCTTGATAGCAGGTACGGAAGCTACATACTCGTAGGCCACACTGCTGGCTTCGTTTTCAGAAGACTGGTTGACGAGCCGAAGTGGTTTAGTATGAGTTGGCCGCAGCCAGAGCGTGTGCTTTCTGCGCTGTACCATTGGTCCAGCATCACGCAGTCGCAGGCGTTCTTCGGCTTCGAAATCGAATGTGGCTTCCTCTTCCGCGGAGGTTGGAACGGGGGGTAGCTTTAAGGTTTGAGGTAGTTTCTCGTACACCCCCCGAGATGCCTGATAAATAGTCAGTACGCGCCCCGGCACTTGTACCAGCGTGTCGAGGTGGCTGAGGCGGTAGATACGCGGCGGCTTGGGGCGCGGTAATGGGGCAACTAAGGGTGTGGTGGGCACACCTGGTTGCGCCCGCTCAGCGGGGCCTCGGAAAGAACAAGATAATAGAAGCATCGCCAGAGGCAGCACTACTATCACCGCACGAAGCCGGAACATGGGAGAGAATGAAAAACTGAACGTCGCACTTAAAATTCTTGCTTCAACCAGTTCCGGAAGCTGGCCTGCTGCTCGGGAGTAGCTTCGGGCAGCTTTTCAATAGTGACTTTCTGCCAATACCGCTGTCCATCCTGCCCACTCAGTGGCACCGTTAACAACCGATTCTGACGAAATAAGCTGACTTCGTACTGTTGGTCTTCTCTGGTGGAAAGCAAGCTGTGCAGGTTCATCTCTACTCGCCGTCCGTTCACGGCCACTATCTCGTCGTCGATGGTAAGTGCCGCTGCAGCGGGCGAGCCAGGCACAATGTCGCTTACTTCGGTGCGCTCGTTTCTCACCACCGTCCGAAAGCCAAATACCGCTTCCGGCGTTGCCGCGTTTTCCTGAATTCGGAGCGTGCACCCCACAAAACTCAAGGCTTTGTCGAGCGGTTCTTCCAGCGGCGCAGTACCATAAATAAACTTATCGAAGTACGCTTGCATATTGCGCCCGGCCACTTCCTTCACAATCCGGATGTAATCTTGCTCGGTGTAGCCAATCCCGGTCTGTCCGAATTCCTCCCACAATCGGCGCATCACCTCATCAAGGCCACGAGCGTGGTTGGAAAGGCGGCGGAGCGTGAGGTCGAGCAACAGCGCCACCAAGGCGCCCTTGTGATACACTGATACTTTGCGGTCGGGCACGCCGGCTTTGTAGCCATCGAGCCAGAGGTCCATGCTGGCATCGGCCAGAGAAAGGTTGAACCGGCCGTAGTCGTCGTAGTGCTTGCGCAACACCGTGTTTAGTTCGGTGAAGTACTGCTCAGCCGTGCGCACCCCGGCGCGGGCCAGCAAGTACTCTCCATAGTAAGTCGTGATGCCTTCGGCAATGAAGCAGGTGCGGAAGTAGTTTTCTTTAGAGTAGTCGTAGGGCTGCATTTCAGCTGGCCGAATGCTCTTGATGTTCCAGGCATGAAACAGTTCGTGGCAGCTAATGCCCAGTAACTCCTTGTACAAGCCTTCCGTCATTAGCAGTTCGGCGGGTCCTAGCGTAATAACAGTGGAGTTGAGGTGCTCCACGCCGTGGTAGTGCTTGTAAGGAAGTAGTTGGTTGAGAAAATGATAATCTTGGGCCGGAAACGAGCCAAATAAGGCGAGCTGCTCGGCACTAAAAGCCCGAAAATCGGCTACCAAGCGCGCCCAATCCACGGGGCATTCTCCTTGAATCCAGATGTAGAAGGGCAGGCCCTGCACCTCGTAGTTGCGGTATTGCAAGGTAGGGCTAGCAATGAGGGGCGAATCGGCCAAGTGGTCGAAGTTCTGCGCTTGGAGCGTATTCGGGCCGGTTTGGGGAAGGCCACAGGCCAATTGCCAACCATCAGGAAGCTGTAGTTGCACCTGACATGGCTCCTGTTGCCGCCCTTCAATGTACATGAAGCCTTGTACCGGGTTCAGGTATAGCTGCGTTTCGTCTAGCCAAGAACCGCCAGCATCCATTTGATGCGCATAGAAGTTATAATGCACTTGTACCGTTCGGCCCGCTGCGCTGGTTACTTCCCAACGGTCTTTGGTAAGCTTGCGAGTAGGTAGTACTTCCTGCGAGGTAGCATCGGTTACTTCAACGCGTTGAATCTTCTGGGCAAAATTCTGGAGCTCGTAGCGTCCGGGTCGCCAGGCTGGCAACTGCAATTCCAGCGTTTCGGGGCCTTGTTTCGGGACCTCGAAAGTCATTTGTAACTGCACGTAAAAGGTAAGCGGGTTCTCGAACGAAACGTAATAATGAATCATAGAAACGCGGAGCGGATAGGCAGAAAACCTGCTGTAAAGCTACGGCTATCCGGTTGAAAAATGCGGATAAAACGTGGTCTTTGATACGGGTAAAGTGGGAGGTTGGACTAGAGTAAGCAACCGAAAATCTAAGAGTTGCTGACAACGGGGAACATAAAAAACGTCACAACACCTTTGTCTTTTCAAAGTCAAGCTTGTACCTTTGCCGGCCTTACTTGTCACTGAGTCATCTAACTATACCATGAAACGTACCTTCCAGCCTTCGCAGCGCAAACGCCGCAACAAGCATGGCTTCCGCTCCCGCATGGAAACCGCCAACGGCCGCAACGTGTTGGCCCGCCGCCGTGCCAAAGGCCGCAAGCGCCTGACCGTATCCGACGAAGGCCGTCATAAGCGCTAAGCGCCTGTGAGTAACCTGTTGCCGTCTGGCGTTCCTCCTTCAGGGGAGAAGCCAGAGGATAGGGTTCGTTCCTACTCGTTTTCGAAAGAAGAACACTTGTGCCGCAAGAAGCTCATTGATGAGCTTTTCGGCCGGGGTTCTTCTTTTGGTTTATATCCCCTTCGGTTGGTGTGGCTGCCCGCCGAAGTGCCTACTGCCGCGCCCCCGCAGGTACTGGTTAGCGTGAGCAAGCGCAACTTCAAGCGCGCCGTTGACCGGAACAATTTAAAGCGCCTTATGCGCGAGGCCTATCGCCTCAACAAGCACCACCTCACGGAAGCGAACGGTGGGCACCCTATTGGGCTACTTGCAATTATCTATACCGGCAAAGAAAAAAAGCCTTTCGCGCTGGTTGAAAAAAAATTAATTTCAGGGCTGGAGCGTTTACTAACCGAACCCTTCGTTGCACCCGCAACAAAGGACCGAAAAAAGCGTCCATGAATTAGTTGCGGCTTCAGTGACTTCCGCGGCACCATCTCTTCTTGCCCTTAAGCTTCTCTTCTGAAGTGGTTAGTGGTGAGCTTCATACCAGCCTTCATCTATGCGTAAAAAGTCTATTGTGGCCGGGTTGCTTCTTGGGGGAGCCACACTGGTATCTGTCGCCGCCGCTTCGGCCGACAACGAGCGATATTTCGAAATTGCTAAGAACCTCGACATTTTCGCTACCCTCTTCAAGGAAGTGAACACTTATTACGTGGACGAGGTGCCACCAGCTAAATTGGTGAAGACTGGTATCGACGCCATGCTCAAGTCGCTCGATCCATATACCAACTATATCCCGGAAGATGATATCGAGGATTTCCGCACCCTTACTACTGGCCAGTATGGCGGTATTGGGGCAGTGGTCATCAAGCGCGGTGGCAAAACCGTTGTGCAAGCGGCTTACGAAGGCTATCCGGCACAGAAAGCTGGTTTACTGCCCGGCGACGAAATCATCACTATCAACGGCGTCAACGTTGAGAAAAAGAATAGCCCCGACATTAGCAAGCTACTGAAAGGGCAGGCTAATTCGCTTGTAAAGCTAATGGTGACCCGCTACGGGCAGGATGCACCTGTTGAAATCAACATCACCCGCGACAAGATTCAGGTTGACAACGTGCCCTATTATGGCATGCTGACCAACGACATCGGCTACTTTCAACTCGCCGGCTTCACCGTAGATGCGGGCAAAGAGGTGCGCATGGCCCTTACTAAGCTTAAGGAGCAAGGTGCCAAGAAAATCGTGTTTGACATTCGCGACAATCCCGGCGGCTTGCTCAACGAATCGGTCAATATCTCCAACCTGTTTGTCGATAAAGGCCTTGATATCGTGAGCACCAAGGGCAAGGTGACGGAGTGGAACAAAACCTACAAAGCGCTCGACGTACCCTTCGACACGCAGATTCCTGTTGCCATTATCACCTCCAACCGCTCGGCCTCGGCTTCTGAAATCGTATCGGGCGTACTGCAAGACTACGACCGGGCCGTGGTGATAGGGGAGAGAACCTTTGGCAAAGGGTTGGTACAGGCTACTCGGCCGCTTAGCTACAACTCGCAGTTAAAAGTTACGACCGCCAAGTACTACATTCCAAGCGGCCGTTGCATTCAAGAAATCGACTACGCCCACCGCGCCGACGATGGTACGTTAGGCAAAGTGCCGGATTCCTTGCGCACGGCCTTCAAAACCCAAGCTGGCCGCACGGTATATGACGGCGGCGGAGTAGCACCCGATGTAGAAGTGCAGGACCGCGAAATTGCCGACATCACCCGGGTACTCTTGCAAAAGAGTTACCTCTTCGATTATGCTACTCGCTACCGTGCTGAGCATCCTACTATTGCTTCTGCTCGACAGTTCAATCTTGCGGATGCCGATTATCAGAAATTCGTTGATTTCCTGAAAGGTAAAGACATCAGCTACAGTACCGACGCCGAAAAGTCATTGGCTGACCTCACTAAAAAAGTGAAGGAGGAAAAGCATTATGACGACGTGAAAACTGAGCTGGAAGCTATGCGCCGCAAAGTGTCTACCAACAAAAGCAACGACTTGACGCGCTTCAAACCTGAAATCAAGGATTTGCTGGAGCAGGAGATTGTGTCGCGCTACTATTTTCAGAAAGGCCAAATCGAAGCTACCTTCGATGATGACCCTAACATCCTAATGGCGATGAGCGTGCTCAACGACCCGAATCGGTATGCTGCCTTGTTGCGCCCAAGCGGGCGTGCTGCTAGCAGTACGAAAGGTGCAGCCACAGGAAAGTAGCAGCTAATAGATATACCTAGAAAAAGCAGATTCAGAAATGAGTCTGCTTTTTTATTGCATCCATGTGCCAATTGAAGTTCTTGAAAAGAAGTTTCAAGTATTTCTGATCTAAAGGCAAGGCAGTATGTGAAGCCATATCTTTGTCTTATGTCCATCCTCATTCTGTCCCTCGAAACTTCGTCTCCTGTTTGCTCTGTCGCCCTGCACCGGCTAACAGACGGTAGCTTAGTCGGCCAGACAGAACTGAGGTTGGAAAAGTCGCACTCCTCGCACTTGAGCGTGCTAGTAAGTCAATTATTAGAAAATAGCCAGCACACCTTGCAAGATGTAGCAGCCGTGGCCGTATCCGATGGTCCTGGCTCTTACACGGGGCTTCGCATTGGGGCTGCTGCGGCCAAAGGTTTGTGCTACGCGTTGGATATTCCGTTGGTAGCTGTAAGTACGTTGCAAGCGCTGACCCGGCAGGTAGCCGCTGTTACAGCCTCGGCCGAAGAAATTCTGTTTTGCCCTATGCTGGACGCTCGTCGTATGGAGGTGTACGCGGCACTCTACATGCACAATGGACAAGAAGTGATAGCTCCTATGCCACTACTGCTGGATTCTGATACGCTGGCCGAACAATTAGCCCACCATCGTTTGTTATGCTTTGGCAATGGCGCTGCAAAGTTTCGGCCGCTTGTTGCCGACAACTCCAACGCTAGCTTCCTAGCTGGCATCGAACCTTCGGCTGTAGCGGTCGGGGCACTGGCGGTCGAAGCGTATCGGCGCGGCGATTTTCGGGACGTGGCGTATTACGAGCCGTTTTATCTGAAAGAAGTATACACCACGACGCCGAAAGCAAAATAGCGCCTAGCTTTCGTTTAGTGAGCTACATCTTTGACAGTCTCCTATCTCATTTACTAAGTGGCCAGCTAGTAGTTGGCGTTACATCATGGAGGAAATCATCAACCGCGTTGCGACCAGCGCCCTGACTTCATTGAATCTGGAAGAGTTCATTCACCCCGGCGAGCGGGTAGTGTACGACATCAAGGAAAATCTTTTTCACGGCTTGATGCTGCGTGAAAAAGATTTTCGAGAGTTCATTAAAACCCATGATTGGAACCAATACGACGGTAAAAACGTCGCTATCATTTGCTCGGCCGACGCTATTGTGCCCACTTGGGCGTATATGTTGCTAGCTAGTAAGCTCCAAGGGCATGCGCATCGCTACGTATTCGGCAATCTGGAAGCACTGGAGCAGGAACTGTTCCACGAGGCTATTGCCAGCATCAACGCCGAAGAGTACCGCGACGCAAAAGTGGTAGTAAAGGGCTGCGGCGAAAAGCCAGTGCCGACCTACGCTTACGTGGCTATCATGCAGAAGCTGTTGCCCGTAACATCTAGTGTTATGTACGGAGAGCCATGCAGTACAGTACCACTTTACAAGCGCCCTAAAGTGGTTTAGCTTGTTTTTGAAGCGTTCCTGCTTTTGTCGTGTTACACAATTGCACCAGTAGTAAGCCCCTGCGCCTTCACAAGCGTCAGGGGCTTGTTGCTTCTTAAGTTACTGAACACCGAAGAAGCTCGTAATGCCTTTCTACAAACCCAGTCAAGGCAACTTCGCATCTTTAGCTCCGCAATTACCTCTTCATGCCGCAGCCATCCGCCGACACCTATAAAATCAGTCGTACAACCGGTGTTGCTATCGTCGTTGCCAACATGGTAGGCACGGGAGTATTTACCAGTCTCGGTTTCCAAGTCATTGACATTCAAAGCGGTTTCGCGCTGTTGATGCTGTGGGCTGTTGGTGGGCTTATTGCTTTATGTGGTGCGTTGAGTTACGGTGAGCTTGCCGCGGCTATGCCTCGCTCGGGCGGCGAGTATCATTTTCTGTCTCGTATCTATCATCCGGCCGTAGGGTTTTTGTCGGGCTGGGTATCCGCTACGGTGGGCTTTGCCGCTCCTACGGCCTTGGCCGCTATGGCGCTTGGCAAGTATGCCAAAAGTGTGTGGCCTGCCTTGCAGCCCGAATGGTTATCGGTGGGCGTAGTTTTGGCTTTCACGGCCGTTCATGCCATGAGCCGACAACTGGGTAGCCGCTTACAGGTAGCCGTTACAGCCATCAAAGTAGTGGTGCTGGTAGCTTTTATCGGGGCGGGGCTGCTGGCCGCTACTCCGCAATCTATACCTTTCATACCCACCGCAGTTAGCTGGCAAGAACTGTTGAGCCCTGCCTTCGCTGTTTCGTTGGTGTATGTCTCTTATGCTTACTCGGGCTGGAATGCGGCTGTATATCTTACCGGCGAAGTAGCCGATCCGCAACGAAACCTGCCGCGTATTCTGCTTATTGGTACTGCTGCTGTACTCCTATTATATATAGGACTGAATTTTGTGTTTCTATATTCCACTCCTCTAGATAAGCTGAAAGGCCAAGTGGAAGTAGGCTTCGTGGCTGCTACACAGATTTTCGGGCCTATAGGCGGGCAGCTAATGGGCGGCATTATTGCTGTATTGCTGTTATCCACTATCAGTTCCATGATTTTTGCGGGTCCTCGCGTTGTGCAGGTAATGGGTGAGGACCTTCCCTCGCTTAGTGGACTCGCTAAACTTAGTGCAAGAGGTATTCCGGTACGAGCTACTTTGTTTCAAACAGCTCTCACATTACTCTTCATTATTACTTCCACATTCGAGCAGGTATTGCTCTATGCTGGGTTTGTACTCAGCTTGTTCACGTTTCTGACGGTGCTCGGCTTGTTTGTTTTGCGTGTGCGCCAGCCAGAACTACTGCGCCCTTACCGGGCTTGGGGCTATCCGCTTACGCCGTTGCTGTTCCTGCTGCTCAATGGCTGGACGCTCTGGTTCATCGTCCACGACAAGCCTATGGAATCGTTGTATGGTTTGCTAACTGTATTCGTAGGGCTGCTTGTCTACTTTGTGAGCCTGCGCCGTCAGCCTGTAGCATAAGTCTCGGTCTTGCACCTGCTTGTTTGCCGAAAAGCAGAGACTAGGTGGTGAAACAAACACTAATTTAAGTGCTTGCCACAATTCAAAGCAAAGCCAGAAACGAGCAGTTACTTCTGTAAGTCTCAAGAGAGCTTGCATAATGCAGCCGCGTATGAGGCACGACTAGAAGGCGTCGTCTCAACTAGTATTCAGTAACTTTCGCCCTTCATCAATATCGTGCCTGATGCGTTTTCTGGTTTACCGATTCACTTTATCGGCCGTTTCACTTCTTTTGGCGGCTTGTGCTGAACAAAAGAAACCACAAACCAAACAGTCCCATTCCACAAGGCCTGCACCGTCTGCCGACACTGTTGCCGCCGTGCCCTCACCCAAGCCGCCGCGCCCCGATACCACCTATGTGCAAGACGTAGCGGCCTATCTTGCCGGGCAGCCTGTTAGTAGCCGGAGCACCTTGCGGCCCCTGACGGAGCAACCTGCCTGGCAGGCTTTTGCGGTCGACGCCGATAAAAGCTGGATGCAATACCACGCCACCCGAACCAACAAAATCGAGAGTTGGGCGGCCACTGAACTGGATTCCGTGCGCGCCAGCAGTTCCACTATTTTCTACCCCTTCAGCGGCCCCGATCTGCTGAATGCCGTGACTATGTTTCCCGACAGCAAAACCTACGTGTTGCTGGGTCTGGAGCCGGTCGGTTCGGTGCCGCGTCGGAATACGCTGGAAAATCCCAAGCTCTTTCCAGCTTTAAAAGCTTCGCTATGGTCGGTGCTAAACTTCAGCTTCTTCCGCACCAACGACATGGCTGTTGAGTTGAACGCAGAGAAATTAGTTAACTCACGCAAACTAGTAGGTCCCGGATCCAATCAGTATGTGCAGTCAAACTCAGAGGAATCAAATGATTCACTACTTGAGTCGCGTGGCGGTGGCAGTACAGCGGCGAAGGCCGAAATACCCGTAAGGCTCGATGGAGTTTTGCCCGTAATGATGCTTTTCGCCACCCGTACTGGCCATCAAGTACAGAATGTGCGCTATGTGCAGCTCGATACAAAAGGTGAACTCACTGATGCAGATAGCACTGTTATTCAAAGACCCGGCCCGAAAGTTATTCCCGGATTTGAGTTAACAATGCTCAGCAAAGCAGGTACGGAGCAGAAAGTGTATTACTTCTCCGCTGATATCAGTGACTGGAAAATGGGCTCTAATAAAGACGCCGTTATTCAGTACGCTGAGAGCCTCGGCGAGCTAACTACCTATGTGAAGTCAGCTACCTACCTCATGCATAAGGCTTATTTCAGCAAAGTCCGCAACCTTATTTTAGACCACAGCAACTACATTTTGCAGGATGATTCTGGTATTGCCTTAAAATATTTTCCTCCGGCGGACTGGCAGCTAACCTATTATGGTACTTACAAGCGGCCTATCAACCTTTTCGCCAAGCACTATCAGCCTGCTATGGCCACTGCCTATGCCGACACCATTAACCGTCCGCGTCCTCTGCCTTTCGGTACCGGCTACAATTGGCGTCAAAACGATTCCAATTTGTTGCTAGCCCGTCGGCAAAAGTTTCTCTAGTTTCCTCGCTGCCTATGAAAGAGCCGTAGCTGATACCTACGGCTCTTTTGTGCTACAGCACCTTTTATATCATTAACGTGTAACGCAAATTCGTCTGGGTTACAAAGACGTATACGAATCGAAGCGCTCTGTGCAAGGCCCTTGCTTTTTGCGAAGAAGGGGAGAAGCACTTTGATATCACACAGTGTCATCTAGTTGCAGATTAATAGAATGTTGCTCCGTTATTTATCTGGCCTCTCTATTGGTATACTATCAATTCCGTTTCTGTTCTCAATTGATAGTCATGGACAGCTTTCCGCCTCATCTCAGGGCCACAGTCAAACTACTCGTATCCCCAATAGTCCCCTTCTTGATAGCCTACTACGCTCCGACAGTCGCTTAGCACCTGTTATCAACCGTGCCGCAGATTACGAGTTGCAAATAATCTACACGCAAATCAACCGCGACGCTCAAAATCAGCCGCATTTCGTCCAACACAACTTTCGACTCGACGCGAAGCAGTATTTCAACCCCGCCAGCTTGGTGAAGCTGCCAATTGCTGCCTTAGCTCTAGAGAAATTGAATCAGCTGCACCAGCCTGGTCTTACGAGGCGCAGCCCTATGGTTACCCGCACGGCTTTCCGCTGCCAAACTGCCGCTCCCTACAATCCTGCTGCCGATTCCGACCGAATAAATACTGTTGGCAATTACATCAAACGGATGCTTCTAGTCAGTGACAATGACGCCTACAACCGTTTGTATGAATTTCTTGGGCAGCGTCCGCTCAATGAGCGGCTCGCTGAATTAGGCTACCCTGACATGCGCATCACTCGTCGCTTTGCCTCCTGCGACACTGCTGCCAACCGTCACACAAACCCAATTGATTTCCTAGGATCTTCAGGCCAGACCATATATCAGCAACCAGCAGTTGTCAATCCAACTCCCTTCAAACCTCCATTAGGTCGTATTACCAAAGGGCGAGCTTATCAAGCTGGTCGTAGGGTCATTCTTCGACCTTATGATTTCACTACGGCCAATTACCTTCCACTGCAAGACATCACAGATATCTTGAAGTCCATACTGTTTCCGGAAGTCATTTCTGCCACTCAACGCTTCAACCTAACTCCTAACGACTACGCCTTTGTCCGTTATTATCTCTTTCATACTCCTCATAGCTCTGGTTACCAGCCTTACAGTGCCAAGCAGTTTTTCGATGCTTATAAAAAGTACCTCTATTACGGTCGCTCTCCCCAAGTGTCCCTTGACTCCACTCTGCGTATCTACAATGTAGTAGGTATGTCCCACGGCTACCTGGCCGACGTTGCCTATTTCATCAGTCTTACCCAGCATACCGAGTTTTTGTTGAGTGCAGTGCTCTACGTAAATAAAGATGGAATCATCAACGATGGTGTTTATGAATACAACAGTATTGGTCTTCCTTTCCTTGCGCGATTAGGCTATCTGATCCAGCAATACGAGACCAATCATAGGCTGTTAAAGGCGTCCACTGCAATTGAGCCTACCTCACCAGAAAAGAGGTAAAATAGTTTGTCTCTGCGTGAACTTATCTACTCACATATGTAGTTTGTCAACAGCGTAGCGATATACTGTGTGAAGTTTCTTAGAAGAAAGCTAGCCCTTAGTTAAAAGTTATTTCTATTGGCCATTGTACGGAAGAATAAAGTCTAGTAGCTTTGCACTCCCAATCCAAATAGCGGATCAAAAATAGCTTTGTTTCAAAGGTCTTGTTTAGATCTACAGAACATCTTTTAAAAATTCACATATATGTTCATTTACAATGATGAACTATATGTTTTTGAAAAGTTGTTAAACTGAAAAGAATCACGTTACCTTTGTGCCCCCAACTTAAACGGAGTTTTAGGGCCGACAAGAAAAGTGTATTGAGAGCTTGCAAACAAAGCAAATTACCTGTTACCTTTGTAGCCCGCATTAAAAGAGAGAAGCGTATCACATGAAAGTGATAAAGCTTTTTAAGTTTAATGTAGGAACTCTTAATACGTTTATTTTGTATTCTGCTCACTATGACGCAAAATAAAACCAAGTAAAATTTTCGCAATTTTCCTTGCATTGTGCGAAACGAGTAGTATCTTTGCACCCCGCTAGAGAGGA
>NZ_CAXTBM010000015.1:92627-98460 GCF_964242765.1 uncultured Hymenobacter sp. | reverse complement strand
GCCCTCCGCGTCTACCTTCACAAAAGCTGGATCCTGCAACACGCGGCGGGTCTGCTCGTTGAGTTGAGTGAAAAGCTCTTTGCCCAAGTAGGCTTCGCGGCTTAGCCGGGGGCAGCTGGCAGTGCCGCACACCAAGGCAAAGTGCAGGCGTGGGTCGTCGTAGAGCTTGCGCAGTTTGTTGTGCTCTAACTCGTCGAGCGTCATTTTCTCGCCGCCCACTAGCATCAGTCTCTTGTCGAAGAAACCCGGCATATCTCGCACCGATGTCAGGGGATAGTTATTTACTATTTCCCCGATAACAAGCACGTTGTAAGCATTCAAATAGAAAGCGTATAAGTCGGCTTGCGAGGCGCCGCTCATGCTGAAAGTAGCAATGTCTTCGAGTAAGGCATCAAGCTGTTTAGGGTCGCGCTGGATGGCTTGGTAATTGACTTCCCCTTCCTTGTTCACAAACCGTTTCAGGAAAGCTGTAGTCGAGGCTGTTATCTGATTTGACGATGCGGGGGCAGCCTGCACTGTAAAGCAGCCGAATAGTAGAACTAAAATTAGTGCCGCACGTACCCAAATTGGCTGAGAGTTGTAAGTGTGGTTCATGGATTAAAAATATATAGTCAGTTTGTAGCGCGAGCACTACAATTTGATTGCCAAGCCTATAAAAGCCTGTATTTATGTTATAAAGTGTTTTAATTCAGACACTTGTTTACATTCATAATTTTTAATATTTATCTATTTTTAAGAATTCCATCCCGTTTTAAGAACTACTGCTTTTTATGATTTTACCTGTAATAAGTAGAGCTCATCAGGTAAAGTATACGCCTGCGCTAGTGTTGAACATTATCCTAATGGAGCGCAACAATAACTCTCATTCACTCTTTGTAGATAAATTTTTGATAATCAGTATTATACAACTTTACTTTTCCTTGTTCTACTTTTAATCCTGATTTAGGAATTATCCGCTTTATAGAACAACTGTTGGAGTAGAATACTCAAGAGTATTGGTGTTGCATTGGGCAAGTTGTTTCGTGAAGCTGACAGTGTACGCCACTGAAAAACACTAGCCGCACCTGCTTCATAAGACAAGTGCGGCTAGCGTTTTATTACTGGCAAGTAGCGAGAATTCACACTCACTACAGAAGCAATTAGTTTTTCGGCATTGTTCCTTTTGGCTCGTCCACCGAAATTACCCCCCTGCGTGGAGCCGGCTTGGCTTTTTGCTTGCGCAAGGCTTTGCGACGAGCAGCGCGACGGCGGAAGAAGCCCAAACGCTTGCGCCTAGAGCGGCTGTTGCCCCGGTAGCGCTTGTAATTGGGACGTGGCACTTTTGGGTACGCACTGCTCTCCGCCTCGGCGGTAAGGCTGGTTGCCTCCTTTGCTTGCCCAAGCTCCGCATCCAAAAGGAGGAATAGAGCACAGAAAAACAGTAAAACTATTTTGTACATAAATAAGATGTAAGAAGATTTTAACTACTCCCGCAGATCTTAGCTAAGGCCGCATCATCCAACCCAACCAACTTGCGCAAGCAAATTACTGATTATCACCAAGAAATAGTATAAAAAGCGTTCAATAATTTGAAACACTGGTTTCTATCACACGATTTACTTTTATCTCACTCTTTCACACAAAAAAATCAGTTCGCCCACCGGAACCTGCTTGCCCTATTGCTATAGCCCGTAGTGAGCTTTAGAGGAGGCTCTTGACCTGCCTTTGCTATTACACCCACGCATCAACTTAACGGTTTCGCCAGCGTTGAAGCAAGGACTTAGTATGTAGTGTGGCCTACATGACTTGAGTCTTGATTGAAACAAACCCCGGCCTGAGGCGTTCGTATGGCCGGGCGCAGCTTTCGGGGGCGCTATCTGGCACCAATAGCTTTCCGTATGACGCAGCGTTTTGACAGTGTGATTTTTGATCTGGATGGTACTCTTTGGAACGCCTCAGAATCCGTAACCAAGGGGTTTCAAGCTGCCAAGAACAGCGTCGATTACATCGAGCAGGATATTACGCTGGCTGATGTGCAGGCCGTAACCGGCCAGCCTTATGAGCTGGTGTACGACCGTTTGTTTCCCACATTGCCCGCTGACCGACGGCAGGAGTTTAAAGCCCTTTGTGCCCGCCATGAGCTAGGCGGCGTAGAGCAGTACGGTGGCAATTTGTACCCAGGGCTGGAAGATGCGTTGCGCTACCTGACCGAGCAGGGCTACCGGCTTTTCATTGTCAGTAATTGCCAGCGAGGCTATATCGAGGCCTTTTTTCAGCACAGCCAACTAGCCCAGTATTTTGAGGGACACCAGTGCTTTGGCACCAAAAACCTACCCAAGTTCCAGAACATACTAGAGGTCATCGAGCAACATAGCTTGCAGGCACCCGTGTACGTTGGTGATACCCGGGGCGACTTCGAAGCCAGTCAGAAAAGTGGCATTCCTTTCATTTTCGCCACCTACGGTTTCGGGGAAGTTCCGTTAGCAGAAGCGCCCATGCGCATCGACTCGCTGGCCGATCTGCAGAAACTACTTTAGCTGCGAATTCTTTGTCTCGCTGTTAGCCTCTCATGTACTAGGATATGACACCTCGCCCTTACATTTTAGCTGAAACCAACTGGCAGCTTGTCAAAGAAACTGGCTTTGAAGTAGTAGTGCTGCCCTGGGGTGCAACTGAAGCACACAACTACCATTTGCCTTACGCTACCGACAATTTTCAGTGCGACTATGTGGCGGCCGAAGCGGCCCGCCTGGCTTGGGAACAGGGCGCTAAGGTCATTGTGCTCCCCACTATTCCGTTTGGCGTAAACACCGGCCAGTTAGACATCACGCTCGACATGAACCTAAACCCTAGCACTCAATTAGCTATTCTACGCGACTTGGTGCAGGTATTGGCCCGACAAGGCATTCCGAAACTAGTGCTCTTGAACGGCCACGGTGGCAACGACTTCCGGCAAATACTGCGCGAATTGCAAGCGGAATTTCCCACTGTATTCCTTTGCACCCTGAACTGGTTTAAGGCCGCCGACCGAAATCAGTACTTCAGCGCCCCCGGCGACCACGCCGACGAATTGGAAACCAGCGCTATGCTACACATTGCACCCGACTTAGTACGCCCACTCGCTGAGGCCGGCAACGGAGCCGCTCGACAGTTCCGCATCAAGGCATTGCGGGAGTGGGCTTGGGCACAACGAGAATGGAGCAAAGTAACGGCTGATACGGGTGTAGGCAACCCAGTGGCCGCTACAGCCGAAAAGGGAGCTGCTTTTCTGGCTGCCGTTACCGCCAACATCAGCCAGTTCTTGGTGGAGCTAGCAGCCGCCGATTCGCAGGATTTGTATGAGTAGCCGGTAAGTTAAAAGCTACGCGACCTGTTCTGCTATGGGCCGGGCACCCTGCGCCAACAACCAATGCACGGCAGCTCCCTCATCGGTGAACTGACTGAGAGAACAATTTTCGCCTTGGTTGCGAGGCAAGGACGGTACCGAGTCATTCTGCACGCAGTGGAGTTGGTAAGGAGCCGCCAGGAAAGCGAGGAACACTACTCCGTGCATATGCCGATGCAACGTGGGATAAAAAACGTTCGTGAGCCAGTGCACGTCGCTGGCATCTACTTCCAACCGCCGACGCGAATCAATGAGCCAGTAGCGACAATCGGCGCAATCAGCGGCATAGTGGAGAATGGATTGGTAGCCAGTCCGCAATTCGGATGAAGTGACCGGACGGGTCCACCGGGCCGTTACTAGACCTAGATCAGAGCGGAAATTCAGGTCCAAATAGTCGAGAGGAGAAGTAGCCATGAGGAAACAAAACCGTCTAACACGGAATAGGTGCTTTCCCCTTACGGGTCAACCGAGGTTAACGTTCAGTTAGAGACATTAATATATACCAAAGGGCAATGTCTGGAAGTGCCGCAACCTCACCTTCCTTACCAAAGAACGCAATTACACAAGGCTCGATGGTGTAAATTCACCTGCTTCCGGCTGCTCGCGCCCCACTAGCAGAATACGGTCGGCGCGCTGCGTGACTGATAGAAGTACTCCGGCGCGAGCAGCGGAAACCAGAGTGCAAAAGTGAGTTGGCAAGGTGGTTAGAGCAAGGTATTCATCTTTGATTTTTATCCTGTATGGGTAGCTTTTTCTAGGTTGCGTCAAGGAAATTCACTTGCATTTTCACTAAGCGAACCAAGCAATTATCCTCCTGTGCTTTCCCGACTAGTTTTTGCTCTCGTAGCTTTTCAGCCGACAGTTCAAGCGCCCACTGCACCACGCGAACCGGCGAGCTAGGCTGACACGGATTACCGGCTAGAATATGCGTAACTAGCGGAATGACAGAAAATTATTTGCAGAGTTTAGGCTTCGAGCCCTCTGCGCGTACCGAAGGAAGCAGCCGCGCTACCGCTGCCCACAGCACTGCCTGGCGCTACCGCCATGCACATGCCGCGCAAGACGGCACGCGCCTCTACGCCGAGCACCCATTGGGCATAGCACGCTGCCGCCTTAGCACCTTACCCGCTCCCCTCGATCAGCACGACGTTCTTCTCGATGCCGATCTTAACGACCGCACCGCCCTCGAAACGGCCGTTAACAGCTTCTTCGCCGCCCACGGTGGCATCGGAACCATGATTTCACCAACATCCGCCAACATGTTCCGGCCATACCGGCGCAAGGAATAAAGGCTAGTTTCCTTTGATTACTCAGCAAAACGCCGCCCCTCGCTTATGCAAGGGGCGGCGTTTTGCTTTATGACATTAAGACTTAGCACCTTTTATTCGTGATACCTATCACGCCATTATGGTCATGAATTTCATTAAGCACTCCTGTTCCTTTGGCCCCAGTCGTAACTTGTATTACCCCATTGCGGCCTCGAGCACCATATTGCTGCTCGGCTGATGAGCCTTTTAGCACTTTCAGCTCTTTGATCTCTGACTGAGGCAACTGCTCAAGCTCTGCTTCGGTAGCTTCTTTGCCATCAATAAGAATCAAGGAGTCAGCCGTTTTTATAGGGGGCGTACTGACTTGCTTGTTGAACGCTACTACGGCTGCCGAATTTGCATTGGCTTTGGTGGTGATTACAATGACGCCTGCGGCCGCAGCTTCCCCGAATTGCTGGCGGGCAGGTTCGCCTTTCAAAACATTCACGGCAGCAATGGCATTGGGGTTTTGCTGTAGTTGCTCCGCAGCCTCTTTCGTGGATTTTTCACCATCTATAAAGTAGAGGGCGTTATCTATCGTGTTTTGCACTCCTTTAGCAGTAGGTTGCACGGGCTGTTCTTGCTCGGCTTTCGAACAGCTGCCAAGCAGCAAGACGGCGGCTAATGGCGCTACCAGCAAATAGCGAGCGATGTGTATAGCAGAAGTTTTCTGACTGTTCATCATGTTGATGCGGCTTTTGAGGGTGTGAAAAGTGAACGGAGTAACAAGCGCCGGGCCCAACGCCAGAGTGCTAAGCCGCACCAAGCTGTACTGATACACTTTACTGTTTACCTCGCCAGCGCGCAGAACCGCTTGGTCGGCAATGAATTCCAGGTTCTCCTGCAACGCTCGCAGCAGCAGCCAAGCCGCTGGGTTCATCCAGCAGAACACGCGCTGCACTTGGCCGAGCAGCACATCCAGAGTGTGCCACTGGTGCACGTGTACTTGCTCGTGCAACAGAATAGCGGGCAACTCACTGGGCCGGTGCTGTTGAGGATTGACGTAGATGGTTTGCCAGAATGAAAAAGGCGTAACAGCCTCTGTAATAGACCGGAAAGGTAAACCGACTGTCGGAGCAGAAGCGCGGTGCAGCCGGCGCAACGACAGGCCCTGCACCAGCAGCCGTGCGCCTAACACCACTACGCCAGCCCAGTACAAGGC
>NZ_CAXTBM010000015.1:0-92617 GCF_964242765.1 uncultured Hymenobacter sp. | reverse complement strand
GTACAAGGCGCGCCCCAAGCTATAATAGTATATGGGGCTGGGGCCGTCGGCAGCCGGGTTCTTCCACGTTGACTGCCAGACAATTAAATCATTACCCAAGCTCACCGGCCGGGGCCACAGTGCGGCTATATCCACCAGCGGGTACAGCCCCGAAAAGACAATAGCCCCGAGCAGGTACCACCGGTTCAGGGTGTGGAAGGTAAGCTGGCGCAGCAGCACGTAGTACACGGCCACAAAGAGCAGCAGCGCCCCGTTCACTTTCAGCAAATAGACGAGCAGGTCCGGCATCAGGGCTGAGGCTTCTGGTTTTCTATCATGTCGAGAATTTCTTTCAACTCTTCGGCGCTGATGTGTTGCTCCTGCGCGAAAAACGAAACCAGGTCTTTGTAGGAGTTGCGGAAGTAGTTGCCCACGAAAGCGTGCATCGACTGCTTGCGGTACTCTTCGGCGGCAATGGCGGGCGTGAAGCGATACGTGTTGCCGAGCTTCTCGCTGCAGAGGTAGCCTTTGCGCTCTAGGTTGCGGATGGTAGAGGCCAAAGTGGTATAAGGTGGCCGCGGCTCGGGCAGTTGCTCCAACACCTCCTTGATAAAGCCACCATTGAGTTGCCACAGTACCTGCATGGCTTCTTCTTCGGGTTCAGTGAGTCTTTCCATAACTTCTACGATATTTTCGTAATTCTACGAATATTTCGTAGAAAGGTATAATGTTCATCAAATTAATTTTTTGTCGTGGCTAGCAGAGGTTCGCTATGTTGTTTGGCGGCTACTGCAAACAGTTGCGCCGTCATGTGCAAGACTGTTTGGGAAACAGGTACCGCGCAGCCTGTTCCAGCTATTTTCCGTAGGCAAGACTATACCTCATTCCTTATGACCAAGACTGTCTTTATTGCGTCCGCGGAACCACATAGCGGCAAGTCACTGATTGCGTTGGGCTTAGTGGATATGCTACTTGGCAAGGCCCAGAAGATTGGCTACTTCAAGCCCATCATCAACGCCTCGGAAACCAAGAAGAAAGATGTGCACATTGAAACCGTGCTCAGCTACTTCAACCTCCCCATTGCCTACGAGGAAACCTACGCCTACACCCGGCCCCAGGCCATGCGCCTAATGGAAGCCGACCGGCAAGGCGACATCATCGACACCGTTATCCACAAGTTTAAGACGCAGGAAGACCGCTACGATTTCACGGTAGTGGAAGGCAGCGACTTTGTGGGCGAAGGCACGGCGTTCGAGTTCGACGCCAACCTTTCCATTGCCAAAAACCTCGGGGCTCCGGTTATTATGGTGATATCGGGGGCGGGCAAAACCACGGCGCAACTCGTGAATACGGCCCTCACGGTGTGGCGCAACGTGGAAGCCCGCGAAGTGCAGATGCTGGCATTGGTGGCCAACAAAATCAACCCAGAGCAGGTGGAAGACGTGCGGGGCTTGCTGCGGGCGCAACTGCCGGAGGAAATTATTCTGACGGTAATTCCGGCCGATAAGAATCTGCAAAATCCGTCGATGAAGGAGATTCAGGAGCAGTTGGGCGGCAAGCTTTTGTTTGGCGAGCAGCACCTAACCAACCAAGTTGACCACTTCATTACCGGGGCCATGCAGGTGCCTAACCTGCTGACGCGCCTTGCCGAAAACGTTTTGATTGTGACGCCTGGCGACCGGGCCGATATTTTGCTGATTGCATTGCAAGCCAATGCCTCAGCCAATTACCCACGAGTGGCTGGTCTGGTGCTTACAGGTGGCCTGGAACCCGAACAGCCCGTTCTTCGACTGATTGAAGGCCTGCAAACAATAGTGCCGATCTTAGCTGTTGAAACCGGCACCTTTCTCACTACCACTACCATTGGCGCCATTCAGTCGCGCATCACGGCTGATAATCCCAAGAAGATTCGCTTAGCTATTGATACGTTCAACCGGTACGTGGATGTGGCGGCCTTGCAGGAGCGGATCGTGACTTTCGAGCCCGAAGGCTTGACGCCGCACATGTTTCAGTACCGGCTGCTGCAATGGGCCAAAAGCCAGCGCAAGCACATTGTACTCCCCGAAGGCAACGACGACCGGATTCTGCGGGCGGCGGCTCGGCTGCTCAATGAAGATGTGGTGGACTTAACCATCCTCGGCGACCCTACGGCCATTGCTGCCTCCGTAAAGCGCCTCGGTCTGAACCTGGATTTGAACCGCGTGCAGCTCATCGATCCGGCCCACGCCGAGCTCTACGACAACTATGTGGAGACGCTTTACGAGCTGCGCAAAGCCAAGAACGTGAACTACGACATGGCCCGCGACATGATGCGCGATGTGTCGTACTTCGGCAGCATGATGGTGTACAAGGGCCACGCCGACGGCATGGTGTCGGGAGCGGTGCACACCACGCAGCACACCATTCGGCCGGCATTGCAGTTCATCAAAACCAAGCCGGGCGTGTCGGTGGTGTCGTCGGTGTTCTTTATGTGTTTGCCCGACCGGGTAGCTGTATTTGGCGACTGCGCTGTAAACCCCAACCCCACGGCCGAACAGCTAGCCGAAATTGCCATTTCCTCGGCTGAGAGCAGTGAGCGGTTCGGTATCGAGCCGCGCATTGCCATGCTCTCGTATTCGTCGGGCACCTCGGGCGAAGGCGCTGACGTAGAGAAGGTTCGGCAGGCTACGCAAATTGTGAAGCAGCGCCACCCCGAACTCAAAGTGGAAGGCCCGATTCAGTACGATGCCGCCGTCGACCCGATGGTGGGGCGGCATAAACTACCGGGTTCGGAAGTGGCGGGCCAAGCTAGCGTGCTCATCTTCCCCGACCTTAACACTGGCAACAACACCTACAAAGCCGTGCAGCGCGAAACCGGCGCCTTGGCCATCGGTCCCGTTTTGCAAGGCCTCAACAAGCCCGTCAACGACTTGAGCCGCGGCTGTACTGTGGAAGACATTTTCAACACGGTGATTATCACGGCCATTCAGGCGCAGGGGTAGCAGCTAACGGTTTCGGGGTTTGCCGAAGGTAGCAACGTAGCATTCCTGAAGTTGATTTAAGTCAATCAGTTCACAGCTCATTCGTTAGCTAATTAGTATTGCGCCAACCCGGCTTTCAACAATACCATGTTAGCGGCTTTAGAACCATCCGTCAAGGCTTTATCCGAATTCGCCTCTAGTTCTTTTGAAGCTTAAGAAACATTTTAGACATGGTTTCTGGGTCTATTGCTTCCATGTCCATAAGCTTCAACGACTTGACCATTTTAAGTGTCGTGGTTTTGTAGGTTTGAAAATGCGGTGTTTTTAGGTGCAGCTCATAAGCCTCTCTGCTGGCGTATATCTCCAAAATTCTTACCTGCGTTGGCGCGTCCTTTTGGTACATTGGATAGATAGAAACAACCCCTGGCTCTAATTGCACCGACGCTCGGGACTCCTCTTTGAGAATTGCCTTGTATTCTTCAAGATGCTTTGAATCAATTTCGATTTCAGAAAGACGAACCATCATATTCGACCTTTGAGCGAAAGCACTACTGCAACAAAGCAGCGTGAACAGGGTGATCAAGCAATATTTCATAAAAGTCGATTAGTTCTTTCTGTAAGGTAAAACCCTGTTTTTCCCGTGAAGAATTTGTGTTTACGAAACTCGTTGTCTTGCAGGTTTCGGGCAGCGGCGTGGTGCGTTTCGGAGACAGCCAGCGCAACCTCTGCCACGGCTACGTTGCTGTCGAGCACCTGCGCTCCGGGCCTTTATCGAGGTTGCCGATCAGGGTTACTTGGTTAAGTCCGCGCATAAGTTGTTGCGAATAAAGTGAAGGCTGCTGCTGCCCGAGCCGGTATTGGCTACGTACTTTGTCTTTTCAATTATCTGATATTCTCCCGTAAAGTTCACCTGTCCGGCACTACACCACTACCACGCCGCCCGAAGCACGGCCCGTGGAAAAGGCAGCCGGGAAAAAGATAGGCGCATGAATCTACTCGTCCTCAATTCCGGTAGCAGTTCCATTAAGTACCAGTTTTTTCGGTGGCCGACGGAAACACCGGCTTGCAGCGGCTTGGTGGAGCGCATCGGCCTCGACAATGCCGTGGTAACGCACAAGGTGCTGGCCGAAGAGCAGGAAACGACCACCGTGCTGAGCGTGGATTTGCCTGACCACGAAGCTGGTTTGCGCGAAGTGGCCCGCTTGCTGGCCGACCCGCAACTGGGCGTGCTTCAGGACCCAGGTGAGGTAGAGGCGGTGGGGCATCGGGTGGTGCACGGCGGCGAGGAGTTTGCGGCTACGGTGCTGATTATTCCGGCGGTGAAAGAAGCTATTCGCCAGTTGTTTCCGCTGGCACCGCTGCATAACCCCGCCAATTACCGGGGCATAGAGGTAGCCGAAAAGACGTTTCCGCACGCCAAACAAGTGGCCGTGTTCGACACCGCATTTCACCAGACCATGCCGGAGGAAGCCTACCGCTACGCCATTCCGACGGAGCTGTATTCCGACCAAGGCATTCGGGTGTACGGGTTTCACGGTACCAGCCACAAGTACGTGACCGAGCAAGCGGCGCAGTACCTGGGCAACCCCGATGCACGCTTGGTGAGCGTGCACCTAGGCAACGGATGCAGCATTACGGCCGTGCGTGGCGGCGAATCCGTGGATACGAGCATGGGCTTCGGGCCGCTGGCGGGTTTGGTGATGGGCACCCGCTCCGGCGACATCGACCCATCGGTGGTGTTTCACCTTATCAGCCAGCTAAGCTACACGCCCGAGCAAGTGAGTGCCCTGCTCAACAAGCAAAGCGGCATGTTAGCCCTCACCGGCCTGAGCGACATGCGCGACATTACGGCCGCCATCGAGAAGGGCGATGCTAATGCCCAACTCGCCTACGACCTATATGCCTACCGCATCAAGAAATACATTGGCGCCTACGCCGCCGTCCTCAACGGCCTCGACGCCATCATCTTCACGGCCGGCGTCGGCGAAAACGATGCTCTGGTGCGCAAGTTGGTTTGCCAGAATCTAGACTATTTAGGGATTCAACTCGATGAGGAAAAGAATGCTGAACGGGTTAAAGGAATCCGAGAAATCAGCCAAGAAAACTCGCGGGTAAAGGTGCTGATAGTGCCCACCAATGAGGAACTGGAAATTGCCCGGCAGTGCATGGAGTTGCTGGAGGCCGCGGAGTAAAGCCTTGCCTATTCACGCTGCTCACAAAAAGAAAAGGCGACCTGCATAGTGCGGGTCGCCTTTTCAATAATAGTCAGAGCTAGAAAACTGGTTTCTAGCACAAGTTCACGCTACCAGATTTTAGCCCGCTCGTTTTGAGCGCGCACCATCTTGGCGTCTTCCTTGCAACCAAAAGCTTCGTAGAACTCCGGCATGTTCATGAGCGGGCCGTTGGTGCGGTACTGCGAGGGGGAGTGCGGGTCGGTTAGCACTTGCTGACGTAGGGCCTCGGGGCGGGCGTTGGTACGCCAGATCTGCGCCCAGCCTAGGAAGAAGCGCTGCTCAGGCTTAAGGCCGTCGTAGTTTGGGCGCGGGTTGGTGCCGTATTTCTTGGTGAGTTGCTTTTGCAGTGCCGAGTAGGCCAAGGCCAAGCCACCGAAGTCGGCCAGGTTTTCCCCCATGGTCAGCTTGCCGTTCACGAAAACCGAATCCAGCGGCTGGAAGGCCGAGTACTGGGCGCCTACCATGTCGGCGCGCTTCGTGAACTCGGCTGCATCTTCCTTGGTCCACCAGTCGCGCAGGTTGCCCTCGGCGTCCGACTGCCGGCCCCGGTCGTCGAAACCGTGCGTGATTTCGTGGCCGATAACGGCGCCCATGCCGCCGTAGTTGACGGCGTCATCGGCGTTGGGGTCGAAGAAGGGCGGCTGCATGATGCCAGCCGGAAACACGATTTCGTTGAGCGAGGAGTTGTAGTAGGCATTCACCGTGGGCGGCGTCATGCCCCACACGCTCCGGTCGATGGGCTTGCCGTAGCGGCTCAGGTTGTCTTTCGACTCCCATTCGCGGGCCGCTAGTACGTTTTTCAGGTACGATTCGCGCGAGATGTTCAGCGCCGAATAGTCCTTCCATTTGTCGGGGTAGCCGATTTTGACGGTAAACGAATTCAGCTTTTTGAGGGCTTCTTTCTTGGTAACGTCGCTCATCCAGGAAAGCTGCTGAATATGCTCGCCCATAGCTTCCTTGATGTTGCCCACCATTTCCAGCGCCTTGGCTTTGGTTTCGGGGGTGAAGGCCTTTTCCACGTACAATTGGCCGAAAGCCTCACCTAAAGCCGCGTCGGTGGCGCGGTTCATGCGCTTCCAACGGGCCTGCTGTTCTTTGGCGCCGCTAAGCACCTGCGAGAAGCGAAATTCTTCGTCTACGTATGCTTTGGGCAGGGCCGACGCCATAGAATTCACGAGGTGAGCCCGCAGGTAGGTTTTCCAATCAGCCAACGACTCTTGCTTGAGGGCCATGCTGGCTTCCTTCAAGAACTCAGGCTGGCCTACAATTACTTCCTTAGCCGAACTCAACCCCAACTGAGGCAGCATGGCCGTTAAACCGAGGTTGGGAAACTGCGTGTTGGCCTCGGCTACCGTCATTTTGTTGTAGTTGGCGTACGGGTCGCGCAGGGCTACCCGGTCTTTGCTGGCTTTGGCGAGCCGCGTTTCCAGGCGCATCACGGTTTCAGCACCTTTCTTGGCCGTGGCCTCGCTGTCGCCGAGCAGCTTGAACATATTCGTCAGGTACGTGATGTAGGCGGTGCGGATGGTTTTCGAGCGGGCGTCATCCTTGAGGTAGTAGTCGCGGTCGGGCAAGGTGAGGCCGCCTTGCGAGAGGTAGAGCGCATACTCGGTGCTCTTCTTGCGGTCCTGGTTCACGCCCAAGCCAAAAACCGAACGGGTTTGCAGGGTCTGCTGGCGCACCAAGGCGTTCTGCAAGCTCTTCAAATCCTTTACCGCCTGAATGCGCGCCAACTCGGGCTGCAAGTACTTCAGCCCGGCTTTCTCGATGGCCACCGAGTCCATAGCGGAAGCGTAGAAGTCCCCAACTTTTTGCAAGTTAGAGCCCTTGGTAGCCGACGTGTTGGTAGCAGCTCCTTCCAGAATGCTGCGCAGAGCGGCGTTGTTTTGGTCGCGGAGGATGTTGAAAGAGCCCCACGACGTTTGGGCAGCCGGAATGGGCGTGTTCTTCAACCAGGTACCGCCAGCGTACTGAAAAAAGTCTTCGCAAGGCGAAACTGAGACGTCGCGGGCCGACAAGTCCAGCCCGACACCGGGTACGGTAGGGGCGGTGGCAGCGGTTTCGGTGGTAGCAGCGGCGGGGGCGGCGGTGCTGGTGGTAGCGGTAGGCGTAGAGGAAGCACAGCCAGCCAGCGCAAAGCCAGCGGCAGTACCAAGCGTGAGAAGTAAGTTTCGGTTTGAATTCATGTAAGCTTGGAAAAGGTTGGGTTGGTGACAAGCAAGTATGCAAAATACAACTACTTGCTTAGATACTCCTACACCAACAGACCCGCGTTGAGCCGGTGAAGCTGCATAAGGAGCCAAACCCCAGCGTCGCTTTCCAATAGTAACCGCAACTGCGCGTACGTAGGCACTTCCTCCCCGCCAACTCGTCTGAACCGTGCGTACACTGCTGTATCGGTGCCTGTTTCGTGCCACCGGATGAAAAGAGCCCGCAGCTTGGCAATGAATTCGTCGGGGCTAGTTTCGCGCAAATACATGGGAGCGGCATCGTCGGCTAGCTGCTCTAGCTTGGACCGGCTTTCACGCACAATTTCTTCTTCTAGTAGCAGCAGCAACAAAATAGCCAGTACCTGCTCCCCCGGCCCGAACTGCACTGTACCTAATTCATTTTCAAGCCTTTCCACATCGCCCTGACTGGTAGGCACTATTAGCTGCTGCGTATTTTTGGCTAGAGCATGCAGCAGATTGTGTTGAAGGCGGGCCTTGGACGCAAACCGTTTCACTTGCCGCGGAATAGGCAGCACCCGCCCAATTGGCCCGGCAAAAGCTCCGAGCAGCAGTTCCAGCAAAGGCGTGTCGCGCTCGAATCGGTCGGGCACGAGCAGCTTATTTTGCCGTTCGCGCCAGCCTATCCAGGCGAAACCCAGTAGCAGCGCCAAGCCCAACAACGTCAGTGCCGGCAGCAGCCAAGTTAAACTCGCTTGCAATCTGTCTGTCCTGGGCTCAGTTGAGGGCTGAACTTGCGCGGATTGGGGAGTAACAGCTTTGGCAGTAGTGGTTTGCGTTGTAACGGACGGGAAGTTGGCGGGGATAGACGCATTGGTAACCGGTGGTGGCGGCTGGCTGGCCTTGCTGGTACCCGCAGTACCCTGCCGCTCTGTGCGCAACGCGCCCACCAAGTCGTTGTGCCGCCGCTCGGCAACGGAATCTTGCTGGTGTTTCTCACGCGCTAGCAGTTGCTTTGCGGCCGCCTTCGACAGCGCGTCTTTGCGCAGGGCAGCACGGGCATCGTCTTCCAGATGGGCATAGAACAAGCTTACCAGCACGTAGGCCGTCAGCAAACCAAGAAAGATGCGGAACAGGGGCGGCATGAATGGGAAGTTAAGTTGGCAGGGGGGCAGCAACAGGCTTGGCGGTTCGCTCTTGGGCAGGGGTTGGTTGCTCTTCGCCAAACAACAGCCGGGCCACCTGCTCGGGCTTGCACTGAGCTAGCGTGGGCATGGGCACCACCAAATCAATCAGCTTTTCGAGGTAGCGCGCGGCATGATGCCGGGCTTCGACCGAAGGCATGCGCTTGTCGGAATCGAGGGCATCGGCCAGAATGCGTACCACCTCGGGCACGTGCATGCCCAGTACGAAATAGAGCCGGGCTACATCCTCGGGAGCCGACTTAGTGCGCTGATCATCAGCGGCGGCCAGCACGGCGGCATCTTGCTGCGCCCGCGCTTCACGGCTTACTTCCACCAGGAAGTTCAGGCTCTCTAGTAATTCCAGCACCCGCGGCCCCGGAATACGGTCGACGTCATCAACAAAGAACACGATGCGCAAGCCCGAGGGCGCGTAACGCAGCACGTCGCTGAACTCGCGCCGGTATTGGTCGCGGAAGCCGGTATCGGCGCGGGCGGCAGCCTGCTCGAATTGGCGCAACGGCAGCAGCTCGGTGATGGCCGCGCCGTGCGTGCGCAGGGTGTGCAGGAGTCCGAGCAATGTGCCCAGCCAAGCTAGCACCGTGCTCCAAATAGTAAGGCTGGAACTACTGCTCGTGGGCTTATCGGAGCCGGCCAGGCTAAGCAGCGCCGGGGCCTGGCTTAACAAGTGAAAGGGGGCCAGCATCCAGCCAACTTGGTGATCCGCAAACCACTGGTCGAGGGCGCGGACCGGCGTGGTCAGGTTGAGGTGCAACGGTGGCGACTCCAGCAATACCCCCAGCAAATACAGCAGCACTGGCCCCAACAAAAACACAATAATGCCTGCCCGCCACGCCTGCCAGAAGCTTAGCTCCCGCAGCCGCCGAGAGTGAAAGCTGCGGCGGTAAGGTCCGTCGTTGCAGACCCGTAACAGCTCCCGCAGAAAGGCTCCGAGCAGGTGCTGGCCACTTTGGTAGTGCCACACATTGATCCAGATGTCGCGGAACGCTGTTCGATCTGGATTCTGGCACAACTCTTTGCGAATCTGGAGCATTACCGAGCTTTTGCCCGAGCCCCAGTTGCCGGATACCACCACCGAATAGGGCGCCCCAGTAGCCGCATTGCGCAACAGCCCGGCCACAGCCTGCGCTACCGTCCCGAACCCCAGCGTATCGGCCGAGCTTGGCTGGTCGTCTTTGCCGAGCACGGCGGCCAGCGCGTCGGCGGGTGGCGGCAACGTGGTGGCCCGCAGCTGCCGACGGCGACGCAGCAGCCGCACGATTTGCCACCCCCAGGCCAGCGTCAGCACAACCAGAATGGCCGCCAATATCGCCAACTCTAGGCCCGGCACGAATTTGTCGCGGAGAAGGACGGGGAACATAAGCTAGAGGTTTGGCGACGTTATTCTTTCTTGCTGTTTCGGGCGGGCTGCTTCTTGACTTGCTTCTTTAGACTGTCTGATCGGGAGCGGCTTAGCGCCTTTGAATCGCCCCAGCCCTCGTCGGTCAGTGGCGCAGTACTTTTGGTGTCTTCGGGCTTTGGGTATTGCTGGTAGTTGAGCTCTTTCTGCGCGGCAGGGTTGTTAGGTTCTGAATTGCTGGTTT
This sequence comes from uncultured Hymenobacter sp., assembly GCF_964242765.1. NCBI lineage: Bacteria > Pseudomonadati > Bacteroidota > Cytophagia > Cytophagales > Hymenobacteraceae > Hymenobacter > uncultured Hymenobacter sp. The sequence continues at coordinate 82,491 of NZ_CAXTBM010000015.1, read as the reverse complement.
GCTCAGGGGTGTTTCCTCTGTTACTGGATTGCTTTGTGTTATCATTTTTTCTTGCTTTCTGCGCACTGGCGGCTCTTCCCTGGCTAGATTTAGCTGTTTGAGTAGTTGCCCGTGCTTTGCCTGCCGGTAGCCTTGAGTTTGCAAGCAAAGAATTACCAAGCTTCGCGGCTGGTTTAGTTGCCACAACGTCTTGGCTCTGACTGCTAATTCTTGCTTGCGCTATGGCTCTACTCAACTGTGGCCTGATAGCAATGCGTTGCAGTTGGTCGCCGGCGGCAGTATGCGTGAGTAGAAGGGCGCTATCGGGGCGGTTGGCGGGCCAGAACGTCAGGGCTACGGGCTGTACCCCAGGGCCGAACAGGCGCAACGGGGCGTGATTAGCAGCAATGAAATTTTGTTCTTGAATTCCCCAGGAATAAAGGCTTCGTCCACTACGCGTAATAAATAGAATGCCATTTGATTCTTGGTCGAAAACCAGTGCCCCTAACGTGTCCAGTAGCGGCTCTTTCGCCCATCTGTTCCAGGAGACCATGGTTATTTCCGTTGCCTTGGAAGCCGGCCGAAATTCCCCAACACCCCGCGAAGAAGCCACCAAAAAGCTATTTCGGTCGGCCCAGTAAGCGGCCACCATTCCCGCGTCCGGTCTTATCAACCGACTAGCGCTGAGAGGCTTTGGCGTCCAGCTCTGGCCTTGGTCCACGGTTGCCCATACCTCGCCATCAGACGCTGTTATTACCGCTTTCTGTCCAATCGTATCGAGTGCTACGCTCCGCAAAGCCGCCCCGAAAAAGCTTGCTACCTGACGGCTCTGGCCTTGTGTTGGAGTATCGAACACATTGGTTAGCGCACGGACCCAGCCTGAATCGCCAACAATTAAACCCTTGCCGGGGGTACCCCACCCGAAGGCCAGCGCCCGTGCCCGATGGATAGGGACGCCCAGGACGCGGGCCCGCCAGATGCGGCCGTGGTCGGCGCTGAGCAGCACGTGCGCTTGGCCAGCCGTATCGGCCAGAATCCAGAGCCAGAGGCGGCCGTCGGGACCACGCACGGAACCCGCTTGGCGGAAAGTGTAGCCGCGAACAGCAACCGGAATCATTTCCACTTGCCGCTCGCGCGGGCCCCAACGCCAAAGCCCGAACCCCAACAGCGCCAACACCACTCCCGCCCAAAGCCAACCCTTCAGTTGCTGGTCAGTGCGCTCATACTCGTTTTTTAACGTATTCGGACTAGAGGTGTCTGCCTCGTTGGCATCACCTTGCAGTGCAGTATTCTCTTCCCCCGCCTTGTTCAGATCAAGAAAACTATCTGAAATTTTACGAGCAGTATCTGTGCTTTGCGCTGGTTGTTTGACAACTCGCTCCATAACAATCGAATACTATAAAATAGGGGCTTCCCAGTTGAAAGTCGATGAGCAGTTATCACTCGTTGTATCACCTGAACGCTCTTCCGCGCTGCCCCTGTAGCTAATTCAATTCTCGACAACACCACTTCCATCCAGCAGCGCATTGTTGGCCCTGCTTTCACGCATATGCTAAATTTAGTAAGTTTCGCTATCTATATATAGTAAAAGTAATTTATTTATAGCCCCAAGAATTACGAGCCCGTAGTAAGCTCATTGATGAATAAGGACCTGCACTGGCGGAACAGACAGCAGAGGATTTAGCCAGAAGCCCCTAGCACTGGAAATTATAGCAAAGGCGGAAGCCATGGCGGCTACTCAGGGCGGCGCTCCGGTTGCCGTCCAGAATCGTTGGCGGCAGTAGCAAGAAGCATTGCATTCGTTGCAAGTAATATATCCCGCATAGGTACTGCCTCCATTAAACACTCGGAACCATTCCGCTACTCCTCCTTGTAGCCCAGACGAAAGCCGTTTTGGGATACAATGCTGGAGCAGCGGAATGGTTCCGAGTGTTTATCGATGCGCGAAGCCAGTGCTTTGCACTACATCTACCAGAGTAATTCTACCAAATCTTGGCCCGGTCGCTTTCAGTGCGAACCATCTTCTGGCCTTCCTTGCAGCCAAAGGCTTTGTAGAACTGCGGCATGTTCATGAGCGGGCCGATGGTGCGGTACTGGCCCGGCGAGTGCGGGTCGGTGAGGATTTGCTGGCGCAGCGCTTCGGGGCGGATATTCTGGCGGCGCAGCTGAGCCCAGCTCAGAAAGAAGCGCTGCTCAGGCGTGAAACCATCAATGACGGGGCGGGGCTTGTCGCCGTACTGCTTCTGGAGTTGCTTTTCAAGCGCGCCGTACACGATGGTAAGGCCCGCGAAGTCGGCTAGGTTTTCGCCCATGGTGAGCTTGCCGTTAACGTGCACGGAGTCGAGGGGCGAAAAGGCGTCGTACTGGCGGCCCACCACGGCGGCGCGCTTCGTGAACTCGGCTGCATCGGTAGGCGTCCACCAGTCGCGCAGGTTGCCTTGCGAGTCGTATTGGCGGCCTTGGGCGTCGAAACCGTGAGTCATTTCGTGGCCCATCACGCCGCCAATGGCACCGTAGTTCACCGCGTCGTCGGCGTTGGGGTCGAAGAAGGGCGGTTGCAGGTAGCCGGCCGGAAACACGATTTCGTTCATCGGCGGGCTGTAATAGGCGTTGATGGTGGGCGGCGTCATGCCCCACTCATTGCGGTCAATCGGGCCGCCGTACTTCTTCACGTTTTGGGCGTAGTTCCACTGCCGGGCCGCCAGCACGTTTTTCAGGTACGACTCGCGCGAAATAGTCAGCGCCGAGTAGTCTTTCCACACATCAGGATAGCCGATTTTCACCCGCAGCGCATTCAGCTTTTTCAGGGCTTCGGCTTTGGTGGCGTCGCTCATCCAGGTGTTGGTTTGGATGTGCTCGGTCATGGAAGCCCGGATGTTGGCTACCATTTCCAGCGCCTTCTGCTTGGCCGCCGGCGGAAAGGCCTTGTCTACGTAGAGCTGCCCGAATGCCTCGCCAAGTGTGGCGTCGGTGGCCGCCAGCATACGCTTCCAACGCACCGGCTGCTGCTTGGTGCCGCTCTGCACCTGCTGGAACCGGAAGGCTTCGTCGCTGTAGGCCTTGGGCAGCGCCGACGGCACCGAGCTAACCAGTTGCCAGGTTAGGTAGGTTTTAACATCGGCTAGTGGCGTGGCTTTCATCACCGTGCTTAGCTCCTGGAAGAAAGCGGGCTGGCCCACAATCACTTCCTTGGCAGCACCTAAGCCGTTGGCAGTCAGCAGCACCGGCAACCCCACATTGGGGTACTGGCGCTGGAAGTCGGCCACGGTCATCTTGTTGTAGTTGGCTTGGGGGTTGCGCAGCTCCACGCGCGTTTTGCTGGCTTCCGCTAGCTTCTTTTCCAGCGCCAACACCACTTGGGCCTTCTGCTTGGCAGCAGTTTCCGAGTCGCCCATGAGCTGGAAGGTGTTGGTCATGTAGGTGACGTAAGCCGTGCGGATGGCGGTGGAGCGGGCATCGTCCTGGAGGTAGTAGTCCCGGTCGGGCATGCCGAGGCCGCCTTGGTTGAGGTTGACGGCGTACACGGAACTGTTCTTGCGGTCGGGGCCGACGCCGGCCCGGAAGAATGCGCCGGTCCCGAGTTTCTGCTGGCGGGCCAAACTGGCGTGCAGGCTCTTCAGGTCCTTAATGGCCGCAATTTGCTTCAGTTCGGGCTGCAAGTAGGTGAGGCCCGCTTTGTCCAGCGCCACGGAGTCCATGCCCGAGGCATAGAAGTCGCCGACTTTCTGAAGGTTGGAGCCCTTGGTAGCCGAGGTGTTGGCGGCAGCTTCTTCCAGAATCTGGCGCAGCATGGCCTGGGTCCGGTCGCCGAGCAGGTTGCGGGGGCCCCAGCTAGAGGCGTAGGACGGAACGGGGTTGGCCTTCAACCAGTTGCCCCCCGAATACTGAAAGAAGTCGTCGCAGGGCGACACGGATGGGTCGATGTCGGTAGGGTTGATGCCGACTCCTTTTATGGATGGGGCCGCTGCTGCCGTGGCGGTTGTGGTAGTAGCAGCTGGCGTGGTGGAAGCGGCGGGCGCCGTGGTTTTGCCGGTGGCACAGCCAGCCAAAGCAATAACCGAAGCCGCCGTCAGGGCACGTAGGTAGTACTGGTTTTGCATCAAGAGGTGAATCGGTGGAAAAGAAAAGAGCGGCTTGGAAAAGCAGTTTAATAGCAAGATAAAGTGTTTCCTAAACCTATCATCTTGCCTTAGTGGCAAGGACACACGGCACAAGCTTAGCGTTGCGGCATCATTACTTTCTATGATACTAATTTTCAATGGCAAGGTGCAAGATGCTGCATTATTACTTGAGCTGAAATACTGACAACGCAGGCTGTAGCGCGAAGCCTGAGCTTCGCGTATCGTCGCCGAGAGCAAACAATTGCATCAACCTTCAACTGTTGGGCTGGTACCCGGTGTTATAGCAACACAGACCTAGTTGTTCAACGATACGCGAAGCTCAAGCTTCGCGCTACAACCTCCGTTGTCATTACAGTTGGCCACTGGAGCGCTTCGATATACAATTCATTATTGGAAACGGATAAACATCTTTGTACCAAGCAGGCAGCCGCACTGCTGCTTTCTTTGCACTCCACTTCCTTTCTATACTTATGAACAAAGCTTTTCTCTTGCTGCTGCTTTGGTGCAGCGCCGTGAGCAGCTTCGCCCAATCAGGGCAGTCGCCGCAACGCTTCTTCCCCAAGGAAAAGCTCACGCAGATTGGCGTGTACTACTACCCCGAACACTGGGACGAAAGCCAATGGGACCGGGACATCAAGAAGATAGCCGACCTGGGATTCGAGTACATCCACGTGGGCGAGTTTGCCTGGGCGTTCATGGAGCCCAAGGAAGGCAAGTACGATTTCCGGTGGCTCGATAAGGTGGTGGACCTGGCCGACAAAAACAAAATGCGCGTCATTATGTGCACCCCGACGCCCACACCCCCGGTTTGGCTCACGCAGAAGCACCCCGAGATATTCCAGCGCAACAGCGAAGGCCAGGCCGCCGAGCACGGCTCGCGCAACAACTACTCCACTTCCAGCGATATATATCGCAAGTATACCGAGCAAATTGTTACGGAATTGGGCAAGCGCTACGGCAAAGACAAGCGCATTATGGGCTGGCAGCTCGACAACGAACCCGCCCGCGGCGTAGACTTCAGCCCGGCCGCCCAGCAGAAATTCCGAGAGTGGCTCAAGAAGAAATACGGCACCATCGAGGCGCTGAACAAGGCCTGGGGCGCGGCCTTTTGGAGCGTCATGTACAACGACTTCGACCAGATCAACATTCCGAACCAGCGGCTGCTCTACGGCCCGAGCCCCCATGCGGTGCTGGATTCCAAGCGCTTCGTGGCCGACCAGATGGCGGGTTTTCTGGACTTCCAGGCCGCCACGCTGCGCAAGCACCTATCGCCGGATCAGTGGATTATGACCAACTACATGGTGATGGAAAACGCGCCCGGCTTCGACCCCACCCGGACCAAGAACCTGGACTTCACTTGCTACACCAAATACCCCGTGCACGGCGCCGACGAGATGCTCGGCGACAAGGGGTTCCGGGTGGGCTCGATGTCGGGTTTGGCGTTCCTCAACGACTACCACCACGCCCTCAACAAAGGCGTGTTCGGGGTGATGGAATTGCAGCCGGGCCAAGTGAACTGGGGCGCCATCAACCCGCAGCCCGAGCCCGGCGCGGTGCGCATGTGGCTGTGGCACACCTTCGCCGGCGGCACCGCCCTCAACTGCACTTACCGTTTCCGTCAGCCGCTGTACGGCTCCGAGATGTACCACTACGGCATCGTGGGCTCCGACGGCGTGACGACTACGCCCGGCGGCCTGGAGTTTGCCAAGTACATCACGGAGGTAAAGGCGCTCCGCAAACAGTACAAGCCCGCCACCCCGCCCGCCGAAGTCACCACTCGGCGCACCGCCATTCTGACCAGCATGGACAACCTCTGGGACCAGGACATCCAGAAGCAAACCACGCAGTGGGACCCATTCGGCCACCAGATGAAGTACTTCGTGGCTGCTAAAGCGCTGGGCGCGCCCGTTGATTTCGTGTCGGAGCAGATGGATTGGAGTGCGTACAAAATGCTGGTAGTGCCTGCGTATCAGCTGGTTGATGAAGCCTTGATTGCCAAGCTGCAAGCCTACGCCAACAACGGCGGCCAGTTGGTGGTAACCTGCCGTACCGGCCAGAAAGATCGGGACAGCCATTTGTGGCAAGCCACTTGGGCGGCTCCCATCTACAAGCTGATTGGGGCCCAAGTGCAGTTCTTCGATATGATGATGCCCGACACCGACGGCCAAGTGAGCTTCGCGGGCAAACCCTACCGCTGGAACAATTGGGGCGACGTGCTCAAGCCTACTGCTGGCACCCAAACCCTGGCTACCTACGCCAACCAATACTACGCCGGCCAAGCGGCCGTCACCCAAGTCAAGCAAGGCAAAGGCACCGTTACCTACATCGGCGTCGATACCGATGGCGGGGAGTTGGAAAAGAACATCATGCGGTCCGTGTACCAGCAAGCCGGCATCAAAACCGCCGACTATCCAGCCGGCGTAAACGTGGAGTACCGCGACGGTTTTTGGGTGGCCGTCAACTACTCCTCGAAGCCTTATACGCTGCCCCTGCCGGCCAGCAGCAAAATCGTGCTAGGCGAGAAAGTGCTGCCCTGCCCCGGCGTCACGGTTTGGACTGATAAGTAAAGATTTAGAACAGCCTACAGCGGTACTCCAGTTGAGGTACAGGCTGGCAGAAGCTGTAGCGCGAAGCCTGCGCTTCGCGTATCATTGAACATCGTCGTTTTTACGATGCTGAGGGGATAGTCCGACGATACACGCAGGCTTCGCGCTGCCCCCTACAATACTCTAAGCATAACGCTTGCAGGCGCGAAAGGCATTGTAAACCCAGGACGCCATTATCAAGTTTACTGGGTTAAAATTCACTACAATTTCTATTATGCGCACCATCAAGCAGCAGCACCAAGCCGTCAACTCCCCCATAGCCGACCTCGTTACCTACCGGGCGTTGCCCACCAATTCGGTGGAGCACCTCGACCCGTTCCTGTTTCTGAACCACCACGGCCCGCAGGTGTACCGGCCCAACAACCGGGGACTACCGTTTGGCCCCCACCCGCACCGCGGCTTCGAGACGGTGACCTTTATCCTGGAGGGCGACATTATGCACCAAGACACGGGCGGGCACCAAAGTATCATCGGGGCCGGCGGCATCCAGTGGATGACGGCCGGTAGCGGCCTTATTCATGCCGAAGTTTCGTCGCCCGAGTTCAAGCGCACTGGCGGGCCGCTGGAGATTTTGCAGCTATGGGTGAACCTGCCGGCCAAAGACAAGATGACGGCCCCGGCTTACATCGGCTTGCAGGAACCAGAAATTCCGACGGTAACGCTGGATGAAGGCCGCGTGCAGCTCCACGCCGTATCAGGCGAGTGGGTCGGCACCGCAGGCAGCCTCAAGCCACTCACCGATATACAGTTAGCTACTATCAACTTCCAGGCCGGTGGTAAGCTGCAACTAACCATCCCCGCTGAGCACACTATTTTCTTCTACACCATCCGCGGCAAGTTCCGTGTGAATGGCCAAGAAACCGAAGCCCTTCGCCTCACCGAGTTTAACTACGATGGCGACGAACTGCACATCGAAGCCTTAACCGACGCTGTGCTGTTGCTCGGCCACGCGCTGCCCTTCCAAGAGCCCATTGTAGCCGCTGGCCCCTTCGTGATGAACACCGAAAGACAAATCCAGGAAGCTTATCAGGACTACCAAGCCGGCAAGTTCGGCCGGTGGCAATAAGGAAAGTAGCGAAGTGACAAATACCAAGAAGGTTGTCATCCTGAGCTTGCGAAGGACCTTATGACATTAGCACGAGCTGTTATTACGACTATCGTTCATGCATCATAAGGTCCTTCGCAAGCTCAGGATGACAACCTTCTTGGTATTTACAACCTTACAAATCCACTACTTACCTCCGCGGTTGGGCGCGCTCGTATTGAACGGGCCACTTCACCTTGGCGCCCAACTCATGAGCGGCGTGCAGCGGGAAGTACGGGTCACGGAGAAGTTCACGGGCCAGCAGTACGAGGTCGGCTTGGCCTTTGGCAACAATTTCCTCGGCTTGCGTGGCCGTCGTAATCATGCCGACGGCACCGGTTGGCAAACCAGTTTCTTCCCGGACGCGGGTGGCAAACGGCACTTGGTAGCCTGGGCCAACGGGAATGTCGGCCTTGGGTACGTTGCCGCCGGTGGAGCAGTCGATTAGGTCAACACCCCGTTCTTTCAGCAAGTGGGCCAGGGCAATAGAATCGTCGATGTTCCAGCCGCCTTCGGTCCAGTCGGTGGCCGAGATGCGCACCAGAAGCGGCAGGTGGTCGGGCAGGGCGGCGCGGGTGTCTTCGGTTACTTCCAGTAATAGGCGGCAGCGGTTCTCGAACGAGCCGCCGTACTCGTCGGTGCGGTGGTTGCTGAGCGGCGACAGGAACTCATGGAACAGATAGCCGTGGGCGGCGTGCAGTTCAATCACCTGAAAGCCCGCCTGCAAGGACCGTTGCGTAGCCGTCCGAAAATCAACCCGCACCTTCTCGATACCCGCTTTATCGAGTTCCAGCGGCGCGGCTTCGGTGTCGATGAAGGCCTCCGCGCTCGGTGCCACCGTCTGCCAGCCACCTTCGGGCTCGGGTACCATGGCGCCTCCTTTCCAAGGGCTAGCATGGCTGGCTTTGCGGCCGGCATGGGCTAGCTGAATACCAGCCACGGAGCCTTGGCTAGCAATGAAGTCGGTGATGCGGCGTAGGCCGGCAATATGGTCGTCCTTCCAGATGCCGAGGTCGTCGGGCGTGATGCGGCCTTCCGGCGAAACGGCAGCGGCTTCCGTGATAATTAGGCCGGCGCCACCCACGGCGCGGCTGCCGAGGTGCACAAGGTGCCAGTCGTTGGCGAAACCATCTTGGCTGCTGTATTCGCACATCGGCGACACAGTAATGCGGTTGCGCAACGTAACGCTACGCAGCGTGAAAGGCGTGAAAAGAGCGGGAACAGACATATAGGCAGACAGAAAATGCGAGTGAAATAGTTTGCATTAACTGCTCCTGGCACCTAGGGTTTAACTTATTTCATGCTGTGCACAACTTTGAGCGGCGCGTAGCAGCGACGAATGAACTGTTTGTTGGCTGTCTATTGGCCGGCACACGCCCAGTTTACGCGCCTGCTTTAGATTTCAGCGTTTTCTTTTCGAGCTTCTGCTTGTCGGGCTTTAGTGCTGGCTTCAGCTTGCCCGGTTTACGAGAATACGCATCGATATCCAGCGTAACGGGGCGCGGTTGAGCAGGTGGCCGGGGCACAGCGCCGGGCGACGGTGCAACAAGTGTACCCTGGGCTTGTAAGGTAGGCGCACCCGCTAACCAACAACTTAGTGCTAGCGAAGAAAACAGCAGCTTTTTCATATCTGCGAGCTTAGTAATGAGTGATAAATGATTTCGCGACAGTAGAAAAAGAAATTAAGCTAGAAGCCTTGCAAAGACCCTATTGTTACTGATGCGTTGCATTTGCCATCTACTCAATTGGCGTTGATTTTCATAGGGTTACCAACCGACGAGTTAACAGTACAACTACAGTCGTCCAGCAAATTTGCTGCTGGCACTCTCACCTGAACCAAGCAATAAGGTAGAGGCTACGGTTGCCTGTTAGTAGCCTTCTGTGCTAATGCTTTAACTCTGTATAGTCTGTTGCTATATCGAATAAACAAGTTGTGAAGGACGTGCGGTCAGTTGCGCGTTTGGTGCCACCCTGCGCCGCCACAACTGCTACCTAGCTGGCTGGCACCCGTATATTCCGCCATGATTCCGCTTATTCATCATACGCCCCGCCTCATACTGCTGGCTGCCAGCCGTGCTCTGCTCACCGCCGAACTACACAAGCCACGCTACTTTCCCGTCTTGCTCGGCGCGGTCCTGCCCACCGACTGGCCGCCCGGCGAATACAATCAGGAAGCCATGCACTTTTTTCTCGACCAACTCACGGCCGGCGGGCGCACCGCCGCTGGCTGGTACGGTTGGTATGCCATACGCAAAGCCACGTCCACCACGCCCAAAACGCTCGTTGGAGCAGGCGGCTTTATGGGTCCCCCCGATGCCAGTGGCACTGCCGAAATCGGCTACTCCATTGCCGCCGACTGGCGCGACCAGGGTTTAGCTACCGAACTGGTAACTGGCTTAATCGAGCAGGCGGCCAATACCGGCATGGTACGCCGCTTGGTAGCACACACCCGCCCCGACAATCCTGCTTCGCAGCAGGTTCTGCTCCGCAACGGTTTCTCGTCGTTCGGCACCGACACTGAAGGCCGAATCCGCTTCGAGCGGATGGTAGAGCCGGTGGTTTTACCGCAGGCGTCGTAGCGCTGCCGCCACCCAAGCGGACTTGCTACCGCATAGCCTTGGCTTTTGGGCGCTCCTCTTTGGAATGTGGATACTGCGGATCGAGTTCAACCAACGTGTTGCGTAAGGAGTTGGCTACGGCGTAAGCTTTATACCAATTTTGGTCGGCCGGAACCAGCTGCCAGGGGCAACTGCTGGGGTTGCAGTGCTCGAACACGTCTTCGTAGACGGCGCGGTATGCTGGCCACTGCTTGGCTTTGGTTTCGTCGCCGGCTTCGTATTTCCACTGCTTCTCAGGATCGGTTATGCGTTCCTCAAGGCGCTGCCGCTGCTCGTCTTCCGATACGTGCAGGTAAAACTTAAGGATGGTAGTGCCCGCCTGCTGCAAGAGCTTCTCGAAGTTGTTGATGGCCACAAACCGGCGGCGCGCTTCTTCGGCGGTTACTTGTCCTAGCACTCGGGTCACGAGCACGTCTTCGTAGTGAGAACGATTGAAAACGTGTATCATGCCTTTGGGGGGCACTTGCTGATGCACGCGCCACAGAAAGTCGTGGGCCAGTTCCAGCTCGGTGGGTTCCTTAAACGAATGCACCTGTACTCCCTGCGGATTGAGGCCGCTGAATACCCGCCGAATGAGGCCGTCTTTGCCACTGGCATCCATGCCTTGCAGAACCACTAACACGCTGCGCGTGTTCTCGGCATAGAGACGGTCTTGCAAGGCAATCAGCTCCTGCTTGATACTCTTCATTTGCCGCAGAGTAGCAGTTTTGTGAAAATCGGCGGGCGCGCGGCTCGATAGCTTGGCGAGGTTAATAGCAGCAGGAATTTTCATGGAAACGGGCAGCGGAAAATAAACCAGACTAGCTTCTAACGTAGCCAGGCGCCCGAAGGTCGGCTGCAAGCTGGTGATAGGTTTGCTTAATGAAAGAGGAAACTTACGAATCCCGCTCAATGTCTCGTAAGGGCACATTTAACTCACCTGACAATCGGGCTCGGAGTCTTTGCTTGCTCACAGTTGCTTGACTTTTATTCGGCCACAATGGCCGAATCGAATTGAATACCGAGTTCAACAGGCTGCCTTTATGGCCGGAACCCACTGCCTGACTGGCGCTCAAAATGTTGGTACACAGTTTGTATTATCCCTCTTGTAACTACGAAAGGAAATACGACCAATGAACCTAATAAGCCGAGAATTCATCCGCAGTATGGCGCCGCAACTTGACCTGCTCAACACGTTGGGCGGCGGTATTGCGCAAGCGCAGATGCGGATCGACAAGCTGAAAAAAGGCGTGGTTATTCGGGTAGCAGCTCCGTCTGTCAGCCCCGAGAATATCCACGTCGTACTCAACAACGACCGGATGACGGTATACGGCGAATTTCGCCACCAGCCCGAAGACCAGTTGGGCGCGCCGCTCTTCACGCGCATCCTCGACCTGCCCGCCAACTTGGACTTGTCGCGCATTGATGCCATTCACGAGAACAACGAACTGCAAGTGCGCATCCCCTACCTGGACCCAAGCAGCCGTCAGCGCGAAATCGAAATCAAGCAGCGTTAATCTCAACGCTTGCCTATAACGCCGGGACCGACCGGCACTTTTCTCAAGCAGCCACTGCCTTCTGCAGTGGCTTTTTTTTGCCCATACTTTTTTGGCGAATGGTGAACCCCGCCCCCATCCCATGCAACTGCTAATCAAACAGCGGAATCAGCAGTATAAAGCCCATCAGCAACGATAAATAAAACCAGCCCATCACTTGCCCTCGATAACGACGCGGCAACTGATTGCTGAGCGCTAGTACAGCTACTACCACCAGAGCCAGGTGCAGCAGAAGAAACACCACCGTTTTCACCCAATTCGGCACGATGGTGTTTTCAGTTTGAAACTGATCGGCCATGCCCAGTGGCGAAGTTGCCCACCGAAGCAGATAATACGCGGCCGTTTCAAAAATCACAAACAGCACGAAGCCAACCAGCAACGCCAGCGGACCAGATTTTTCGGTAACATCGGCCATGGGCGGCGAACAGATAAGTGGCTAGGTGAGGGCTTGGAATACGCTGTTAATCTAAAAACTTTCACCTGCCGCTTACTTGCGTTTAGCGTTCACTTCGGCGGTGCGAGTTTCAATGTACAAGGCTTCCACTTTGGCGCGAGCCCAGGGCGTCCGACGCAGGAAGGTGAGGGTTGATTTCACGCTCGGGTTTTCTGCAAAGCAATTCATGCGAAGCCGCTCATCCAGGCCAGGCCAGCCGTAGCGGGCTTGCAAATACTCAACGATAACCGCCAGCGTAACCCCGTGCAGCTCACGAATGAGGTGGCCGTTTTCGTCGCGGGCATCAGAAGCGAAGGAAGCAGGAACAGACATAGTAGGAAAGGAAATTAAACGGGGGACAAGGTCGTAAAAAAGCGGCCACCAACTGGTAGTTTAGGCTAGCAAGACACTAGTGCAACGCATTCGGGCGTTACTTTTGCCATGACCACTCTCATGAAACGCCGCCCTGCTCCTCCTGCTTCTCCCGCCCCGTGGCGGCCGGTGCTTCGCTGGCTGGGCTTGCTGCTGTTGGTGGCGGCGTTGGTTTTTTACGGGCAATATCGGCGCCAGCTGCACCGTCATGCGCGCCGGGCGTGGGCCTCTTTCGTGAGCGGGCACCTGACAGGACGAGAGAAAACGCCTTTGCTAGCCGGCTACACCGTACACGGCATCGATGTTTCATCGTACCAAGGGCGCATCGACTGGCAGGAAGTATCGCGCAACCGCGTGAAGTTTGCTTTCATTAAAGCCACGGAAGGTGTTACGCTGCGCGACTCTCGTTTCAGCCGCAATTGGAATGCTGCTCGGCAAGCGGGTATTTACCGCGGCGCCTACCACTACTTCCAACCCACCTACGACGGGGCCCGGCAAGCCAACCTCTTCACCCGCACCGTGCCGCTCGCCCCCGGCGACTTGCCCCCGGTGCTTGATGTAGAACACACCGAATTTCACGACGTGGCCATCATGCGGCGCAACGTGGCCGTGTGGCTGCGGCTGGTAGAGCGTCACTACGGGGTGCGCCCTATTCTGTACTCCAACTACAGCTTCTACAAACGCCACCTCGCCGGCCATTTCGATACGTATCCGCTGTGGTTGGCGCATTATGAGGTCGATCAGCCCCGCTTGCCACGCGAGAAGTGGATTATCTGGCAGCACTCCGACGAGTCCTATATTCCCGGCATTCGGGGCACCGTGGATTTCAACGTTTTTCAAGGCAGCTTCCAAAGTTTGTTGGCTTTGCGCATCCCCGAGAAAGCCGTTACCACACAGCCTGCCAAGTAAGGCCACCCAGTCCATCAGACCGGGTGGCCTGATGGAGCTGGACTGTCTATCTTTGCGCTACTGCCTTATGAAGATTTGCTTGGTTTCCACTTATAATTCGTGTCCGCAGCGCCCTTACTCCTTGTGCTTTTCTGCCTTGTGTTGGGGGGTATTGGTGGGGCTGACCAGCTTGCTAGGCGCTTGCACCAGCAACAAATCCCCCTTCACACAAAGTGGAGGGGGCTCTTACTACGCCGACAAGTTTGAGGGCCGCAAAACGGCCAGTGGCACCACCTATCGGGGCCGCAAGCTTACTGCGGCGCACAACACGCTGCCGTTCGGCACCGTGATTCGCGTCACGAATCCCCGTAACCACCGCTCCGTAAAAGTTACCGTCACCGACCGGGGCCCGCACGCCAAAGGCCGCATTGTAGACCTCTCCCGGAAAGCAGCTCGCAAAATCGACATCATCGACGCTGGCGTGGCCCCAGTACAGTTGAAGGTGGTAAAGAAAAAAAGGTAACCTGATTCGCTTATCAGCTTTACCCGTTGGTAAGAACGCACAACTCAGTCAGCCATTCACCTATCAGCCATGCGCATCCGTAAAAAAGTAGCTTGGCGGCCGCCAACTAAGCCGGGCCGTTTTCTTGCCCTCGAAGCGTTTATAAAGGCCGCCGAAGCGCAAAGTTGGACCGAGGCCGAAGTACAATTTGTGATAAATGAGGTAGTGGAAGCCAAGGACGACACCGAGGCTCTGGAAATTTTGCAGGACTACTCACAACGCTGACGCTCTGATAGCTGGAATAGAAAAGCGGCCCAACCCATGATGGGTTGGGCCGCTTTCCAAAGTATGAGCAGCAGCAACAGGGGCTTACCGGCCTTTTTTCTTGGATTTTGATTTCGACTTGCTATTGTCTTTGGTGGCTTGCATCAAGCTGTCTTGCTGGGCTTTAGCAGCGGCCGTAGTTAAGCGGCCCGACAACGACAGATAGTCGCCTTCCTTCAGCATAGCAGTGGTACCGTCGGCCATGGTTACGGTGCCATCAGGCTTGATTTTGGTGCCGTTGACGAGGGCCGCCTCCTGCGAAACCGGATTGGTAATACCGCTCTGGGTCATCAATACCTTGCCCTCTTTCACCGTCACTCCGTCTTTGATGCTGGCACCGGTGCTAGCAACTTTGGCTTTGGGCTGCACCGGCTTGCGGGGCGGGATTTTGGTTTGAGCCTGCGCGGCCAAGCTGCCTAATCCAAGGAGCAAAGCCACAACGAAAGTGAGAGTTTTATTCATGGAAGCGAAGAAAAAATCAGGTGGGAAATAACAACAGCGTAACATACAAAACAAGGGCCAGTTCCATGCCAGTAACCTAGCTGTACTCTACCTCGTTCTCCAATAAGCTAACGTCCGTTTGCTGGAAGATATTTTCTCACTATCACTGCTTACTACCATGAGTTCAGCCCCAAAATCCACTGACGATATTTATGCTCAGTTCAAGGCAGATGTGAATATGACGGCCACCGAGTTAGAGAAATGGCTGAAAACCGAGGAGTCCAACTCGGTGGGCCAAGACAGCGGCGACGGACAGAGCATCGGGCACAAATCCGGCGAGCACATCATCCGAATCCTCGAGAAGAAGCAAGCCGATCTTACCCCCGACGACGAGGCTCACATGCACAAAGTGCACAGCTACGTCAGCCGCCACTCGGCCCAGAAACCCGACTCCGATATCGAGCATTCCCGCTGGCGTTATTCGCTCATGAACTGGGGCCATGACCCTCTCAAATAACAACACAAATTTTAACTATACGGCCCTGGCTCGTCTTGCCTCAACGAGTTGGGGCCGTATGGTTTGCAGTCGGTTTATATAGCTTTTTTTTAAGAGGGCGTAAAGCCGCGGAGCGCAACATCTACCTACGAAGCCGCCGTAGTCGGCATGTTGTTCTTGCTTCTGTTTTTTGACGCTACTTTGCGAGCATCATGGAATACAAAGATTATTACAAGGCGCTGGGCGTGGATAAAACCGCCACCACCGAGCAAATCAAGAAGGCCTACCGCAAGTTAGCCCGCCAGTATCATCCCGACGTAAATCCCAACAATCCGGAGGCGGAACGTAAGTTCAAGGAAGTGAACGAAGCCAACGAGGTGCTTTCGGACGAGGAAAAGCGCCGTAAGTACGACGAGTTGGGCGCCGACTGGCAGCGCTACCAGCAAGCGGGGGCGGGCCGCGGCCAGGCACAAGGCGGCTTCGATTGGTCGCAGTACGCGCAACAAGGCGGGTTTGGTGGCACCGACTTCGGCGACGGGACTGACTTCTCGGATTTTTTTGGTTCTATTTTCGGCAACGCGGGCGGCCGTACGGGTGGTGCCCGGGCTGGGGCCGGCGCCGATTATCAGGCCGAGCTGGAATTGTCCTTGGAAGATGCTTACCGTGGTGGTCCGCGTACGCTTAACGTAAATGGCAAAAGTTTGCGCCTCACTATCCATCCGGGCGTCGAGGACGGCCAAACCATCCGGCTGCGCGACCAAGGCGCTCCGGGCCGCAACGGGGGCCCTAGCGGTTCGCTCTATATTACACTGCGCGTCCTGCCTGACCCACGCTTCGCCCGCAACGGCAACGACCTCACGCAGGAAGTGCAAGTACCGCTCTACCGCGCCCTGCTAGGCGGCGAGCAGGTTGTGGACACCTTGTCGGGTTCAATCAAAATCAATATCAAGCCCGAAACACAAAACAATACCCGCCTGCGGCTGCGTGGCAAAGGCTTCCCCGTGTACCGGCAAGAAGGCCAGTTTGGCGACCTGTATCTCCGCCTCACGGTGCAGCTTCCGCAACAGCTCACCGAGCAAGAGAAAGAACTTGTTCGGCAACTGGCGGCTCTGCGCAACAACTAATCCCGAGACACAACCGCTATGAAAACGCACATCATCAGCATCACTTACCACGACTGCGCCCTGCGTTACGGCTTGAGCGAAGCAGATTTGCGAGGATTCGTTGAGCTAGGGCTGCTTGGTACCGACTCAACCACCAACACCATTCGCGACGAACCAGAGCATCTTGCCCGCCTTGCCCGTTTGCAACACGAGCTAGGCTTAAGTAAGGAAGGTATCGACATTGTGCTGGCCATGCGGCAGCGCCTGCTTTCTCTTCAGCATGAACTTATGCTTCAGCGTGCCCGCGCCCGGCAGTTCGAGCACTTATTGGGCAGCACTGGTCCTACCCTGGACGCCGATGATTGGGTTTAGAATAAGCAGGGGAAGTAGCCCCTGGCACGCATGGCACAGGTAGCCTATTGGCTACTTCCTTCGCTTACTCATCTCATCCTACTATTTATTTTATAATAGCTCCACGCCTAGGGCGAGGGCCGTGCCGGCTAGAGTGGCAGCAAGTTTGGGTAGGTTGAGGCGGTGTTCGGGGCTGGTTTCGAAGAGGATAGTGGTGGAGACATGCAGGAAATTGCCGGCCACAAAGCCCAGTAGCCCCGCATAAAGTCCGCCTGTCAGGAGCTGATCCAATACCACATAGTTGCTGATTACGATGCCCACCGGAGCTGCCAGCGCAAAAAGCACCAGAAACGGCAGCGCCCGCCGAAAACCACCAAGCCGCAGCATCAGGGCCGCTACCAACGCAAAAGCCGCCGGAATATGGTGCAGCGCTACGCCCGTTAGAATGGCGTAAAAATTGTCGCTTACGGTGCCCGCCGCCGGTGCCTTCACCAAGATACTGCCTTCTAAAAAGGAGTGAATAAGAAGCGAAAACAACAGCAGAAAGGGGACATGCCCGGCGTGCGAGGTGTGCTGGTGTACGTGCCCGTGCTCCACACCCTGCGAAAACACTTCTAACACTAATTGGCCAAAAAAGCCCGCCAACACAAAATAGCCAATGCGGTGCATGTTGCCTGGCACCAGCAAAAGGGCCTCAGGCAGCAAATGGGTAATGGTGAGCGTAAACAGGTAAGCACCACTAAAAGCCAGCAGCGGCTTCATCCAGGTAGTACTGGCCGTTGGCACCAGCTGGGTAGCCCAGCCGGCTCCCAGAACGGTACAAAACAACAGCAGAACGGCAAACCACATAGTAGGGATGGTTGGATTGATTTAGGTTTTGATGACCGTGCGTGATATTTCTTTTGAATGCTTGGCCACGTAGCTATTCAGCTACCTCCTTTATTTCTTCAGGATGAAAATGGTGCGCGGACTGCTTTCTTCGTCGTATGGGTGGAGGTGGTAGTCGCCTAGCATCTCGGCTACCCGCAATCCAGCCAAGTAGAAGTACTCCTCGAACCGCTGTATGCTGAGGGCCCGCACCCGCTCCACATAATGGTGTTCTTGTCCACCAGGGACTTGAAAGTTGATTTCCTTCACAATAAAATCCCGGTCAAGGTGGCGGTGTAGATGGAATGTGATTCCCGCCACGGTTTTGTATTCGTGCGCAACCAACTCCCGGACAGCCCGCTCTGTATTCAGAAAGTCGATGACCATTTTGCCACCGGGTCGCAGGGCTGCCGTGGCATTGCGCAGGGCTAGCACATTCTCACTTTCGTCTTGGAAATAGCCGAAGCTGGTGAAGAGGTTGAATACCAAATCGAAAGGACCATAGGGCAGTGGGTCGCGCATGTCGTGCACGTAGAAATGAAGCCGTGCCTGCTCCTGCCGCTGAGCCGCGACAATGTTTTCCGCCGACAAATCCAATCCGGTTACCTCGTAGCCCCGCGTGCTTAGCTGCAAAGCGTGCCGGCCCTGGCCGCACGCTAAGTCCAGCAAATGCGCGTCGGGTTTGGGGTGCAGGTGTTGCAGCAACGTCTCGATGAAAGCACCTGCCTCGGTGTAATCCCGGTCGTGGTATAGCAAATGGTAGTAAGGCGAATCAAACCAAGTGCTAAACCACTCAGGATCAGGCGTGGTGAGGTGTGGCATAAACAAAAAGAAGCAAGCGCAGACCTTAGTAGCCTAGCTGCACAACCGGTGGTTTCCTCGGCTATAGCGCCAGAAAGCCCAGCGCCACACTTGAAATCAGGTCAGCACTAATCAACCGCAAGCGCTGCATTTTGCAACAATGTTACAAAATAGTTGCAACAACAGGAGGCCCTTGAAAAATGAAGAGGAACCTAAGTAGCAGGTTCGCTTACTTAGGTTCCTCTTTTTCCAGCTAATCAGCTGATTACTGCGTGGCTGGCTTATGATCTGGATTTCGCTCCAGCGTCATAGCGCAAACCGGGCATTTGCCGGGCTCGTTGCTAGCACTACCTTCGCAGCCCATCGGACAGACATACGCCGCAGCTAAAGCCGGTGCTTTGTTGGGGTCATTTTCCGTTGGAGCGGCTACGGAAGATGTAGCAGACCGACTCTCGCAAGCTACCGACACGCCGGTGCCAACTGTTAGCAGCACGGCCACTACAATGCGGATCAACGAAAACTCTCTCACGCTTGTAATACCTATTCGTGAGGCTGAGCCTTGTTTACGGCTGGAGCAGGCTCATCCTCGGGCTTCACTGGCTTACCGCCCGCTGCGGCGCGGTCTTCGGCCCTCTTAGTTACTTCCGCTTTCTTAGCATCGACCGATATGTTGGCGTTGGCGCTAGGCCGTTCCCGGCCTTCCAGGTCTACGTGCGAGCTGATCGGGCGCTCAATGGCAGCACCTTTGCTTTGGTCGGCGGCAGCCGCCGTGTGCTGGTCGAAGTTATCGGAAGAGCGGGAGCCAGGCTCTACCATGTCGAGCGACACTTTATTTTCGGGCCGCCAATCAGACGGTTCACTGCTGCAAGCTGCGAAGGAAAGCGTGGCGACAGCCAGGGCGGAAAGCACGAGTTGCTTGGTCATAATCATGGTTTGGTGATTGTTAACGTGAGTAGCCTACGACACCTTTTCTTCGGCTGGCAGCAGGTTTTTGCGGCGCAACATCGATTCGAACAGCTTCTGGTCGTTGGGAGAATTAAATACCTTAAACGGAACGTGCAGGAACATGGGGGTCTCGAAGGTCCGAGCCACCCAGGCACGCCAGCCCATTAAGTCGGCGGGTGGGTCTTGGTTGCGAAACCAAAGCAAAAATCCGTCGGGCTCGCGCTTTACGCGCCCAATCATTTCCCAATTCACGCCCATGCCCCGGCCTTCCTTTTCGTTTTGCATCAGGCCAATCTGCCGTTGGTCGATAACATAGCTGAAACGCTCGAATAGCGGCTTGGTTTGCTCCATCTGCGTGACGGCCGTAATTTGGGAAGAGCGTAGCAGCACGTAGAGCAGTGCCAACACCAGTCCGGATACCAGCCACCACCACGAGGGCCAAATGGCCGCGGGTAGCACGCCCACAGCAAACGGAATCAAAGCAAACCACCACTCCTTACGCCACACGTGGCCCATGGCAACGCGAGTGTAGAGGTTGGAGTCAAGCTGGTGTTTCTTGGTGCGAATAGCCAGTGGCGAACCAGCTTGTACTTGCTGCTGCTGCCGGTAGCCCCCGCGTTGATTGGGTTGTTGCATTTTCTTGGATATTGAACTGCGGAATGGTTGAATGTTCTAATGGCTCGTTGACGGTCAATCATTTAACCATTCAGCCATTCAACCACTTAATAAGCTTTTAAACTCAGGTCGAGACTTTTAGTTGAGTGCGTGAGGGCTCCGACCGAAATATAATCGACACCCGATGCTGCTACCTCGGCAATGGTGTGCTCGGTGATACCCCCGCTGGCTTCGGTCGGGAAACGGCCATCAATGAGCTGCACTGCTTCGCGCAACTCAATGGGTGACATATTATCGAGCATGATCCGGGTAATACCCCCCGTATCGAGGGCTTGCTGCACCTCAGATAGACTGCGGGTTTCCACTTCGATAGGTAACTGTCGCCCCGTTTGGCGGAGGTAGGCCTGAGTGGCTTCGATAGCCTGCCGAATACCGCCCGCATAATCGACGTGGTTATCTTTGAGGATAATCATGTCGAAGAGACCATAGCGGTGATTGACGCCGCCTCCAATGAGCACCGCCCACTTCTCACACAGCCGAAAGTTGGGAGTGGTTTTGCGGGTATCGAGCAGGTGGGCTTTGGTACCCGCCAGCAGCGTAGTAAGATAAGTGGTGTGGGTAGCAATGCCGCTCATACGCTGTATGCAGTTGAGCACCAGTCGCTCTGCTGTTAGTATGCTCTGGGCACGGCCTTCCACCGTCAGCACTACGTCGCCGTGCTTTACGCGGGCGCCATCGGCTAGCAGCTGTTCCACTCGCAGGCTTGCATCCACTTCTCGGAAAATCAAGTGTGCCAGTTCCACTCCAGCCAGTACGCCTTCATCTTTCACTAACAGCCGCGCCCGATTTTGCGCGGCTGCCGGAATTGCAGCTAAAGAGGAATGGTCACCGTCGCCCACATCTTCTGTGAGAGCCGTGCGGATAAAAGTGGATAATGCTTCGGGGGTGAGATAAGAGGGTTTTTGCACGGTGCAAAAATAGTGAAAAGGGCCCATTACGCGGTTATCCCACTTAAATCCACCCTTGAAGTGGCCGCCGGCCAGAATTTCGTCGCATTTGCGTGAGGCTCCTAAACACCACAAGCCCCCGACAACTAAAGGAAGTGTCAGGGGCTTGTTGAAAAGAAAACTTAACGGCAAAGTAAAACCGGCGTGCTTATGCTTTAAATCAACTTTAATTTACGTGAGGTTAGCCGCTATTCCTTGGTGAATGCCATGTTGTCAATTCGCAAGGTGCCGCTAGCATTTTGCATCTTCACAATCACGCGGTACATGGCGTCTTTGCTTTTGTATTTGCCCACTGCGTAGGGGATTCCACCATCACTGCCGCCTTGGTGTACTATTTCGAAACTAGCCGGTGCCGTTTTGGCAAAAAAGTCTTTCATCACAAATTCGGCCTGCGTGGCACTGTAGCTCTGCCGGTCGCCATCGATGCTGATTTCGATTGTGGCGCCAAAATACTGGGACAACTCGTGGGAAGAAGCACTGCGCAAAGCCCCGCCAATAGAGCCAAATACGTCACCCTGCGACTGTCCCGCCACCGAAAGCAACATCAGCCACCCGAATACGAGGGCTTGAAAAAGAATGCGTTTCATTTTAGAGTATAGGATACATCATACGGTACGCGAAAATTATGCCAACCCCTCCCTACGCAGCTTGAAGCCTTCGGGTTATTTCCACTGAACGTAGATCAAACAATAAAATACCGTTGTTCCGATGCGGTCCGCCTATCTTTGTGCCCATGAACAAGCAGGTATTGTTGGTGATTCTCGATGGCTGGGGTCTGGCCAAGAACAAAGAGGTTTCGGCAGTTGATAAAGCGCAGACCCCTTTCGTTAATTCGCTGTTTCAGCGGTTTCCGCACAGCAAGTTGCAAGCATCGGGCGAAGCCGTTGGGCTCCCCGATGGTCAGATGGGAAATTCCGAAGTTGGGCATATGAACATTGGCGCCGGCCGCGTGGTATATCAGGAGCTGGTGCGTATCAACAAAGCTATTCGGGAGCGGAAGCTAGGGTCTGTTCCGGCCCTGGCAAAGGCCTTCGAATATGCCCGTACTAACGGCAAAACGGTGCATTTCATGGGCCTGCTTTCTGATGGTGGCGTGCACTCGCACATCGAACATTTGAAAGCCCTCTGCACCCTGGCCCACGACGCCGACGTGCATAAGGTGTTCATCCATGCCTTTACCGATGGCCGCGACACCGACCCCAAGGGCGGCGTTGGCTACGTCAACGACCTAGAGCAGCACCTGCAACACGGCGCAAGTGGCAAGATTGCCTCTATTGTGGGGCGCTACTATGCTATGGACCGCGACAACCGCTGGGAACGAGTGAAAGTGGCGTACGACTTGCTGATAAACGGCAAAGGCACCCCTTCTCAAAACCTGATTCAAAGTATGCAGGACTCCTACAAGGAAGGAGTTACCGACGAGTTCCTGAAGCCCATTGTGAAGGTCGGGGCCGACGGGTTGCCACTGGCGACCATCAAGGAAGGCGACGTAGTGCTTTGCTTTAACTTCCGCACCGACCGAGGCCGCGAAATTACGCAGGCGCTGACGCAGCAGGACTTCAATGCGTTCCAGATGCACCGGCTGAACCTGCACTACCTTACCATGACCAACTACGACGCTACCTTCACGGGCGTCACTCCCATATTCGAGAAAGACAACCTCGAAAATACATTGGGCGCGGTGCTAGAAGCAAACGGCAAAACGCAGATTCGGATTGCCGAAACCGAGAAGTATCCGCACGTTACGTTCTTCTTCTCGGGCGGCCGCGAAACCGAGTTCACCGGCGAAACCCGCCTTATGCGCCCCTCGCCCAAAGTAGCCACCTACGACCTACAGCCTGAAATGAGCGCCGCCGACCTGCGCGACGCGCTAGTGCCAGAGTTGCAAGCAAAGGCTGCTGACTTTGTGGTGCTCAATTTTGCCAACCCCGACATGGTGGGCCACACCGGCGTGTTTGATGCCGTGGTGAAAGCAGTGGAAACCGTTGATGCCTGCGCTAAGGCCGTGATAGAAGCTGCCTTGGCCAGCAATTACGCCTGTATTGTTATTGCCGACCACGGCAACGCCGAATTTATGGTTAACCCCGACGGCTCGCCCAATACGGCCCATACTACCAACTTGGTGCCCTGCATCCTAGCCGATAACGACTACTACGGTACCCTCACCGACGGCAAACTCGGCGATATTGCGCCTACAGTACTGGCGTTAATGGGTCTGCCGCAACCCGCCGACATGACGGGTGTGAGCCTGTTGCAACCCCAAGGAACTTCGACTCGTGCGTAAAGGAAATTGGCTGGGGGTGTTGCTGCTATTCGCAGCCTGCGAACCAGGCGAGAATGCAACTGTGCGCCTTGTGCCCGCCAACCGCAAACCCAACTACTTCGACATCAAAGGATTTCTCGATAGCCAAGTAGCCAAGCTTAACCGCCAGCAGCCGGTGGTGGAAAAGCAAGTGCGCCTGCGCGACGGCAGACTGGAAACTAGTCGCGTTACGGAAACAGATTGGAGCAAGGAGTTGCAGATTTTCTACCAGGCTGACATCAACAAGCCCGCGTTGCGCGGCGCATATAAGATAGAGCCCGTCAAGCAGCAAGAAGGCTCAAACACCACCTATAAGATGAAGCCGGGCAGTGAGGTCTCGGTACAAGAGTTAGCTGTTACCAAAGCTGCTGATTACCCCAAGTCTATCACGGCTACCATCATTCAAGACAACCCACTGTTTTACTCGGAGAAGAAATTGCAACTTCAGGCTGATAGCCGTGGCTTGCAAAGCTACAGCGTGGAAGGTATCCAGAAGCTAGTTATGTTCGACACCGTGCGCTACACCGTACGGACGCGCGTGGTGAGGTAAAACAACTGTCTTTCCAGCGCAGGAGGAATCTAAGCAAAGTCACCTAACGGATCATATTAGATTCCTCCTGTGCTGGAAGGGCAGCCTCAATCCAAATAAGGCTGCACACGCGCTAAGCTAGGCTGCCCGGCCGTGAAGGTGGCGGAGACCGTATTGGCGCGGTCAGTATCGCGGAGGCGGAGTTGGCCGCAAGGGCCACCACTCTGCCGCGCCGACTCATTGAGTGTCAGGCGCAAACGTTGCCCGTAGGCGGGCTCGAAGTTGGTGATAACGGCTTGCCGGAGCAGGTCCCTTTCCGGTGAGTGATAGAACTCGAAAGAGTTCCCTTGGTGCTGAAGAGTAAGTATGGTGTCGGTTTGCCCAACTTCGTGCACATTCTCGAATGCCTTACGACTTACTATTTTGGCGCCGGAACGCAGCAATTCATCCATGGTTGGCTCTAAGCCGAAAGGCTGACCAGCCAGCGTATCATTGGTGAGCGTACAGGAGGCTTTGGGAGCTGTTGGTTGCGGACGCGCGGCAACTGGCTGGCGGCGTTCTTGCTTAGGCTTACTGGCAACGGTTGTGGGCGAATCTTTGGCCTCACAGCTTATCAAACCCAACGCCACGTAAAGTAGCAGGGCCGGAAAGATAAGCTTACGAAAAGACAGCAGAGCGGACTCCATAAGATGCGAAAAGCAAGTGCTTTTTCACCTCATACGAGAAACAAGAGCGGCCGGGCTTGATAATTGCAAAATTATATAGTCCAGCTAGAAGAATAGTTTATTCTCCATAAACGCTCTATTCCGTACCCATCAGGGTAGCTACCACCCAGCGTCGCCCCCCTTGGTTGCGGTGCTCCCCAAGGTAGACGCCTTGCCAAGTGCCCAATGCTAATTCCCCATTTGTGATAGGTATACTGACCGCATGGCCGAGCATCGCTGCTTTCAAGTGAGCCGGCATGTCATCGGGGCCTTCCAGGGTATGGCGGAAGTACGGGGCGTTTTCGGGTACTGCTTGGTTGAAATATGACTCGAAATCAACGCGCACGGTAGGATCGGCATTTTCGTTGATGCTTAGACTAGCCGACGTATGTTGAATGAAAAAGTGCGCCGTACCTACCCCGATTTGCTCTAACTCCGGCAATTCCGCCACTAGCAAATCCGTGACTAGGTGGAAACCACGACGCAAGGCCGGCAAGCGCAGGCGTTTTTGAATGTAAATCATCAGCTTAAGGGTTCACGCGTTCATAGGCGCCCAAGTCGGGGGCCGTTACGCTACGAGTCTTGTTGAGCAGGTCGCGCGGTATAGCTGAATTAAACACACCCTTGTTGCTGGCCGGCGAGAGAGTATCGAGGCGGTAGTCAAACTTGTTGCCGAAGCTTCGGGCCGGAGAGCTTTTGAATTTCGGATCAACCTCAATACCAACCTGATTGCCGTTGTTGTTGAACCCTAACTTGTCGCCAACGTCCATTGTGGCTGAATACTCCTTCGTCCGCAAAATGCTGTTCCGAATACTCAAGTTTGCTCGATACGTATTGCCGTTTTTGAAGAATAATTCGTCGTCAGTCTGTGAGCTAAAGCCCCATATAATAGAGTTATCAACGGTTACGCGAACTGCATTTGGCACAGCGGCCCGCCGGTCGGCCAGTTCATTCGTGAACCAGAGGGAAGCGGATTCACGGCGGAATATCGGGGTGTAGTTGGCAATCGTGCAATAGTTCAGGTTATATGTTCCCCCGATACCCCGCACTGCATATTCGCCGCAGTTCGTAAACAAGCAGTTGCGCAGGTCAAAATCCCCGGAAATACCAAACACGCCGGCTCCTTCGAAACTCTGGCCACCGCTACCACCACCAAAGGAGCGGGCTTCACCGGAAATATTACGCAGAATTGTATTCTCGACTGTTACCCTGGGATGCGGGCCGTTGAGCCGGTTGAAGATCAGCAAGCCAAACGAGGCGTTTTTGATTTCGGTGAAACGCACCAAGTTGTTACGGCTGCTACACGAATCAAACTGAATACCAACCCACTGCCCCGGAATATCGGCGTAAAAAGACTCTAGCCGGTCGCCCTGAAAGCGCACGAACGTGGCGGTATCGGTCGGGGTAAGCTCGGCCGATGGGTTGGTGTTTTCGTTGATGCGCAAGGTACCGCGCACGAACAGCACCGAACCTGCGTGGGAGTAAATCCGCGTACCCGGCTGAATTCTAAGCGTTACGCCGGCATCTACTACTACCACGCCGTAGATAACGTGTGGTCGGTTTTTAGGCCAGGTGGTATTGCGGCTAATATGCTCTTCCGGGCCGTGGAAGTAAGCGTTCTGGCCGTAGGCGACCAGCTTTACGTCCTGCTCGTTGCCATTGGTGCTGAACAGTAGCCGGTCGTCCACCAGAAACGGTTTGTTCTCGGTGGCGCTTGGGCCTAGCATGGCCTTTACCAAAACCAGTAAGCTGTCTTTGCCCCGAATTTCGAGGTCGTTGGCAATGCGGGTTTCGTCGCCATTGATGAGCAGTGAATAAGTGCCAGGGTTGGTATCAGCCAGTCGAATCTCACTGACTTTCACGGCGCGGGCGTTTCGATTATACACCCACAAGCGCTTGGTCACGGTGCCCACCTGCGCGAAAACCGTATCGAAGAGCACGGTATCGGCCGAAAACTCCAGCTTAGCGCTATTATCGGTGGTTACAAGGTCTTCTTTCGGCTCGCAACCCGGCAACAGGCACAGCAGCGCCGAGAAAACGAGCAGCATCGGGAGTAGAAAACGCATAGAGAATCAGGCTGATAAAAACACTTATACCTAAAAAAACGTCCTGCTGCGCTTGTTGAAGTATCTGCTTGCTGATACTGGATTAGTAACCCAACCTCAGCAGACGAGATGCTTCGGCAAGCGCAGCAGGACGTTCTTATGGAGACTAACGGACAGTTAACGTCTTTATTACGATACGCCTTCCCTCAAGCGCTCAGCACTTTCGGCGAGGCGCAGCTGCTCCACGAAGTCGTCGATGTTGCCTTCCATGACGCTGGCCAAGTTGTACACTGTGAACCCGATGCGGTGGTCCGTTACGCGACCCTGGGGGTAGTTGTAAGTACGAATCTTATCAGACCGGTCGCCACCGCCAATCATGCTCTTGCGCTGCGCACCTTCGGCTTCGTTCTTTTTCGCTAGCTCGATTTCGTAGATGCGTGAGCGAAGCACTTGCAGCGCCTTATCGAAGTTCTTGAGCTGCGACTTCTGGTCCTGGCACTGCGCTACGAGGCCCGTAGGCAAGTGCGTGAGGCGCACGGCCGAGTAGGTCGTGTTTACCGACTGCCCACCCGGACCCGACGACATGAAGAGGTCCTTGCGCACATCGTTCATATCGATCTGCACGTCCAGTTCCTCGGCTTCCGGCATCACTACAATCGAAGCAACTGAGGTATGAATCCGACCCTGCGTTTCGGTGGCCGGTACGCGCTGCACCCGGTGCACCCCCGACTCAAACTTGAGCTTGCCGTACACATCTTCGCCTTTCACAGCCAAGATAATTTCCTTGTAGCCGCCCGAAGTGCCTTCGGTGGCGTCAATCAAATCCATTTTCAGGCCGTGCCGTTCGGCGTAGCGCATATACATACGCTGCAAGTCGCCAGCAAAAATAGCCGCCTCATCGCCGCCTGCACCCGCCCGGATTTCCATGATGACGTCTTTCGAGTCGTTGGGGTCCTTGGGTAGCAATAGGTCTTTAATAACCGTTTCGAGGCGCTCTTGCTCGGGGTAGAGTTCCTCTAGCTCGTCCTTCGCCATTTGGCGAAAGTCCTCATCTTTCTCGTTGGCAATGACCTCTTTGGCGCTGTCGATGTTGGCCAGCACATTCTGATAGGCCTTGTACTCAACAACAATCTTGTTGAGGTCTTTATATTCTTTATTGAGCGTCTTGTAGCGTTTCATGTCGCTCATGGCGTCGGGCTGCGTGAGCTGCTCTGCCACGTCGTTGAATCGCTGTTGGATGGCCTCCAGTTTGTCTAGCATCTTGCCTTCTGAGAATTGTATTGGGAGTGCAAAGGTACTGAAAACAAACACGTCCTGTGCGCGGCGCGGTTCCGCTTGCTGTGCGTTAGAGCGCGACTAGTAGGCCTTTTCTCAGTTCTTTTTTCAGATTAGACAGGTAGATAAATATTGTGCTTTGCGAAAAAGCGCCTACTTTACGGCCAGAAGTACGCACTCATGGCCTCACTTTCTTATTCGACTTTCCTTATTTCCGCTTCCACCGGCGTCTGTTTGACGACCGGCACCGGCATTATTACAGGTATTACAACCCGCTAGACGGGCTGCGCTACCTCTCCTTGCTTTGATGTTTCGCAGCCCGTCGCCGGCCGCTTCCTAATCAGAAGCCAAGCCGGATCCGACGGGCTTTTTCGTGTCCTCTCATCTCTTTATGCTCATGCAGGTTCTGAAATTCGGTGGTTCGTCGGTGGCTACGGCCCCTAACCTTGAACGTGTGGCGCAGCTCGTGGAAACAACTGCCCGGCAAACTCCCACAGTGGTAGTGGTATCAGCCCTCGGGGGCACCACCGACGCACTGATTGAAGCCGGCCGCCTCGCCGCCACTGGTTCCGACGAGTACCGCGCCCGACTCAAACACTTGGAAGAGCGCCACTTAGAAGCCGTGCGTGGCCTGCTCCCCATCCCCGATCAAAGCGCGGTGCTGAGCTTGGTGAAAACCTACTGCAACGAGCTAGACAGCGTGTGCGACGGGATATACTCGCTCGGGGAACTGTCGAACCGGACGCTGGACCGGCTGGTGAGCTTCGGAGAGCTACTATCGTCGCGGCTGCTGGCGGCTTGCTTGAAAGCGCACGGCGTGGCCCACATCTGGCAAGACAGCCGGCAACTGATCCGCACCGACTCGCACTACGGTTTCGCAGCGGTGGACACGGCCGTTACCAATCGGCAGATTCAGGAGTTTGTGGCCGCGCAGCCAAGTTTGGTGTACGTGGTGCCAGGCTTTATCGGAAGCGATGCGCAGGGCACTACCACCACCCTCGGCCGCGGCGGCTCCGACTATACGGCGGCCATCTTCGCGGGCGCTTTGGCAGCGGAGCGGCTGGAAATCTGGACCGATGTAAGCGGGATGATGACCGCCGACCCGCGCCTCGTGACGCTGGCCCGCCCCATTCCGCGCATCTCCTACCAAGAGGCTATGGAGTTGTCGCACTTCGGGGCCAAAGTGCTGTACCCGCCTACTATTCAGCCGGTCATGAGCCAGGGGATTCCACTTTGGATCAAGAACACTTTCGCGCCAGAAGATGAAGGCACACTAGTAGAAGTGAATCCGCCGGCCAACCGCGACGTGGTGCGGGGCCTTTCGAGCATTGGGCAACTAGCGTTGCTGAACCTGGAAGGCAGCGGCATGGTAGGCATTCCGGGCTTCTCGCGGCGGTTGTTCGGGGCGCTGGCGCTGTTGCGCATCAACGTTATTTTGATCACTCAGAGCTCGTCGGAGCACTCGATCTGCGTAGCCGTGCGGGCTGCCGATGCTGGCTCGGCGCAAGCAGCCGTTGACGAAGAATTCAGCGTTGAAATAGCCGCTGGCAAAGTAGCGCCGCTTCGTTGTGAGATGGACTTGGCCATTGTGGCGCTGGTGGGCGAGCAAATGCGCAACCACCCCGGCATCAGCGGGCGCATGTTTGGGGCACTCGGTCAGAATGGCGTGAACATCCGGGCCATTGCGCAGGGCTCGTCGGAGCGAAATATCTCCGCCGTAATTCGGACCGCCGACGTGCGCAAGGCCATCAACGTGCTGCACGAGGAGTTCTTCGAGGAGACCACCAAACAGGTGAACATTTTTGTGGCGGGTGTGGGCAATGTGGGCAAGAAACTGCTCGAACAAATGGCTCGGCAGCAGCAGTGGCTGCGCGAAAAGCTGCGCCTCAACTTGCGCGTAGTAGGTCTGGCCAACAGCCAGCGCTTCGTCCTAACAGAAGACGGCATCGAGCTGAACGACTGGCAAGTAGCGTTAGAGCAAGGGCAACCGCTGGATCTGAAGGAATTGGTAGAGCAGCTGCACGCCCGCAACCTGCGCAACACCGTGTTTGTGGATGTGACGGCCAGCGCCGACGTAGCCAAAACTTATGCGGCCTTGCTAGAGAAAAGCGTAGCCGTAGTGGCCTGCAACAAGGTAGCCTGCTCGTCAGAATACGTGAATTATGCTCGCTTGAAATCCTTGGCGCGCGAGTTCAATGCCGAATTCTTGTTTGAAACCAATGTGGGCGCGGGCCTACCCGTCATTGGTTCTCTCAACGACCTGATGCGCAGCGGCGACGAGGTGCATCGTATCGAGGCAGTACTCTCTGGTACGCTCAACTTCGTATTCAACCACTACGATGGCACCGTGCTCTTTGCCGACGTGGTGCGCCAAGCCCAAGCGGAAGGATATACTGAACCCGACCCGCGCCTAGACTTGAGCGGTACGGACGTGGCCCGCAAAATCTTGATCCTGGCGCGGGAAGCGGGCCAAGAAATGGAGCTAAGCGACATTCACAACGAATCTTTCCTGCCCGCTTCCTGCCTGGAAGGCGATGTGGAAGCTTTCTACGAGCAACTGGCCGTACACGAATCCCACTTCCGCAGCCTCTACGATGCGGCAGCAACCCAAGGCCAACGCCTGAAATTCGTGGCCCGCTACGCTAACGGCAAAGCCAGCGTTGGGCTGCAAGGCGTGGCGCCGGGTCATGATTTCTACGTGTTGCAGGGCAAAGACAATGCTGTGCTCTTCTTCACCAACCGCTACCCCGAGCAGCCTTTGGTGGTGAAAGGTGCCGGGGCCGGCGCCGACGTCACGGCCTCCGGCGTCTTCGCCGACGTAATCCGCGCCGCTCGGGCATAATGCGCCAGGAGGTGTGTCACCAATCCAGTCGTATGTCATGCTTGGTCTGGCGTGCTGACGTTGCCAAACTATATCGGTCATGCTGAGCGCAGGGCAACGAAGCCGAAGCATCTCGCGTGCTGAGGTTGCAATACGAAACTCAACGATTCGAGCGAGATGCTTCGACTACGCCTCCGGCTCCGCTTAGCATGACGTTCTAATTGTGTTGGCAACGCCGGCACGCGGGATACTTCAGCAAGCTCAGCATGACGGACAGTCAAAGAGCCCCTACACTCTGATTTAGCCGAACAATTTCACAAGTCTTTCAATCTCCGCAACTACCAGCAGCGAGGCAGAAGCTTCGGGCTACACTTTCCGCTTATGCCTACTTCCAACTTTCTGACGCTGTATTCACCAGCTACCGTGGCCAATGTAGTCTGCGGGTTTGATGTGCTGGGCTTCGCGCTGGAAGCACCCTACGACACCATGCACCTGCGCCTGACCGAACAGCCGGGCGTGACGATTGTGCATGAGGATGACTTCGACCTGCCTACTGAGCCCGCGCGCAACGTGGCGGGGGCGGCGCTGCTGGCGTTGCTGCGGGCGGCTCCGGCCGGGACGGGGTTCGAGATGCGCATCAACAAAGCCATTCTGCCGGGCAGTGGTATAGGCAGCAGTGCGGCCAGTGCGGCTGGCGCCGTAGTGGGCGCCAATCAGTTGCTGGGCAACATCTTTTCCAAAGAAGAATTGGTGCGCTTTGCCATGTTTGGGGAAGAGGTTGCGTCCGGCGCGCAACACGCCGACAATATCGCGCCGGCCATCTACGGCGGCGTCACGCTTATCCGTTCGGCTGAACCCTTAGATATTGTACCTTTGTCGGCGCCGCCGTTGCACGTGACGGTGGTGCACCCGCAGATAGAGGTGCGCACTGCCGATGCCCGCCAGATTTTGAAGCAACAGGTACCACTAAAGTCTGCCATCCGGCAGTGGGCCAACGTGGCTGGGCTGGTGGCGGGCCTGTTGAAGTCAGATTATCAGCTCATTGGCCGCTCGTTGGAAGACGTGATTGTGGAGCCGGTGCGTAGCATCCTCATTCCAGGCTTTGCCGACGTAAAGGCGCGCAGTATGGAAGCTGGAGCGCTGGGCGGGGGTATCTCGGGCTCTGGTCCATCCATCTTCATGCTGAGCGAAAACCAAGCAACGGCGCAGGCGGTAGCCAGTGCCATGCGGGAAGTATACGAGCAGCTAGGCGTAGACTTTCACATCCACGTCAGTACCATCAATTCTACTGGAGTCCGGTTCGCAGACTTAGGCTGAACAGCATTCAGATCTGCTGTAGAGACGCGACACTTCGCGTCTCGGCGTCCGCGCCCGCCATCTGGACGCTTGGTTTAAACAACATCAACAACGACGAGACGCGAAGTGTCGCGTCTCTACACCTCTGAATTTCTCGCTACATGCGCTACTACAGCCTCAACCAGCAAGCCCCTACCGTTGACTTTCAGGCCGCTACCATCGCCGGACAGGCTCCGGATGGCGGACTCTACTTCCCGGAACGGATTCCAAAGTTCTCATCTGAGTTACTTCGTAACTTCAATACTATGCCTCGGGCCGAGGTGGCGTTTGAAGTCATCCGCCCCTATGTCGGTGACACGATTCCGGAAGAAATACTGCGCGGTATCTGCGCCGAGACGGTGGACTTTGAATTTCCGCTGGTGCCCGTGACCAGCCAAATAGCGGCGCTGGAGCTATTCCATGGTCCGACACTGGCATTCAAGGACGTAGGCGCCCGGTTTATGAGCCGCTGCTTGGGCTACTTTTCGCGCCAGCAAACGGCGCCAGTCACGGTGCTGGTGGCTACGTCTGGCGACACGGGCGGGGCCGTGGCCGACGGTTTTTTGGGTGTCGAGGGGGTTGAGGTGGTTATTCTGTATCCATCGGGCAAAGTCAGTCCGTTGCAGGAGTTGCAGCTGACCACGCTGGGCCAGAACATTACGGCCCTGGAGGTGCGCGGCAACTTCGACGACTGCCAGCGCCTAGTGAAACAAGCCTTCCTCGATCCGCGTGTCACCGAGCATCGGCAACTTACTTCCGCTAACTCCATCAACGTGGCCCGGTGGCTGCCCCAACAGTTCTACTACTGCTACGCCCTGCAACAGTGGGCGCACGAAACCCCGCCGGTGGTAGCAGTGCCGAGCGGCAACTTCGGCAATATCTGCGCCGGGCTTATGGCTCACGCGTCGGGCTTGCCCATCAAGCACTTCGTGGCGGCCTGCAACGCCAACTCCGCCGTAGCCGACTACCTCCGCACCGGCATCTTCGAGGCCCGGCCAGCTGTTGTTACGCTCTCCAATGCCATGGATGTAGGCAACCCCAGCAACTTTGGGCGCATTTTGGAGCTATTTGAGCAGCGCCACGCCGATGTAAGCCGTCTGGTAAGTGGTGCCATCGTCTCCGACGAGGAAACCACGGCCACCATCAAGCGGGTACACCAGGAAACCGGCTACTTGCTCGACCCGCACGGTGCCGTGGCGCTCCGGGCGCTGGAGCAGTACCTAAGCGAGCATGCAGTTGAACACGGTATCTTTCTGGAAACGGCGCACCCAGTGAAGTTTCCGGAAGTGGTAGAACCAGTTATCGGCGCGAAGGTGCCTGTACCAACAGCCGTGCGCGGCCTCCTAACGCGCACCAAGCAAAGCGTGCTACTGGAACCTAAGTATGAAATGTTGCAGGAGTTTTTGCTGAAATAAAGACGACTGGTGCGCGTAGCACCGCTAAACGCCGCGAGACGATGCCGCTATAGTAGCTGTTTTGAAAACCTGAACGTGGGGCGACGGGTAGTTGGGGAAGTGCGGCCGTTGTCGTCTCTTTGTTGTGTTGATTTGTTGTTTTGCCATGTCTTATCTTTTCCGCTCCCTGGCTGGGTTTCTACTGCTTTCTGCCTTGCTGGCTTCCTGCCGCCCCGACCAGATCGAGCACATCAAAGACGGCAAGAAAATAGCCATTACCCTCGACAAGATGGTGGTTAAGCGTATTCTGCCCGCCGATTTGCTCCGCGCCACCCGCTGGGCCGGCGACTCGCTCACACGCCACGCCGACCGGGAGTTGCGCCGCGTCCTTAGTGAGAAGCTCCAAGCCGGTGGTGTAGCGGCAGCCCTCCCCTACTGCCGCCCCGAAACGTTTGCCTCCGTAGACACCCTGGAGAGAACAATGCAAGCCACCGCACAGCGCCGAAGTGCCCGGCCACGCAATGCTGCCAACCGGGCTTCCCTCACCGCTACTGCCTTACAACCTGATACCGTTCGCCGTGTGGCCCGTCTCAACGGTGACGTTTTCACATACCAGCGGCCTATTGTGCTCGATGATGCCCTGTGTTTGCGCTGCCATGGGGAAGTTGGCAAAGACATTTCGACAACTGATTATGCGCTCGTCAAAAAGGAATATCCTCAAGATCAAGCAACTGGCTACCGTTTAGGTCAAGCAATGGGAATTTGGCAAGTGACGCTTCAGCGTGCCGGGGTGGCTGAGTTCTACACGATGAAAACCCGCAAAATCGTGAAGCCGCGCAAGCCGCTTTTTTAAGGTTTATTATTCTTAGTTACAACAAGGAAAATATTGTGACCCAGTATCTTTTGAAGCAACAGCGAAAACTATATTGGGTTAAAAGAGCGACAGCCGCGCTTTCGCTATCCTATTAATCTGATGTCAACATAGACTTATACAGAATGAAATATTTCTTGTTTTTTTCATTTATAAGTTGGTTTCTATCTATATCTGTGTGCTATGGACAGCTTGTCTCATTGGATCAATGCGCACAAACCTTTTCAAACGATAGTATTGCTCTTTACTTCAACCGAGAGTATTACCTGACATCAAAAGAATGTGCTGTTATAAAAAGAGTAGGACGCATAAACGACAAGAGTAATTTCATCGGTACCGTATCCGATTACCGGACCAATACTGGCAACCTATTAGCGCAGTTCACTTATGATTCAGGCATTCTAAACGGTCCGGCGGCGCTTTACTTTTCGCGAGGCCATCTAGCAGCGCAAGGACAATTTGTGCAGGGAAAACAAAGCGGCGACTGGAAATACTGGTACGCCAACGGACAGCCGCGCCAAGTGCTACGCTTTCCAGTGGCAGGCCCTGTTCGTATTCTTGCTTACTGGGACTCTACAGGGCAGCAACAGGCAATAAATGGGACAGGTACTTGGGAAGGTCCAACTACAACAGGATTAGTTGCCCACGGACACATTCGCTTAGGTTTACCAAATGGTAATTGGGTAGGACAACATAAGCAGAGCCATCTTCCTATCACAACAGAATTATACGACAAAGGTGTGTTTCGAAGAGGGCGCTTAATCAAACCGCAAGCCGACCAGCCTGCTGCTTATCGTTACTCTCCTTTATTAACACCTCTAGAACCAGCCCCTTTTTTGCGGGCAGACTATATGGAACTGGGGTATACCTGCGACGAAAACCATCGCCGAGCCCAATTTCAACTAATCAAAACAGAATTTCAGCTTCCTAGTGTTAAAATAGGCATTGTCCGCTACACTAACCGTCTAAACCAGCGCCTAACTCGCTACCGCGCAACTCATTGGTATAGTTCCATGCCACCGGAAGTCACCGTACGGTGTTCTCTCGACCAGAAGGGACATTTCATCAATTTCGAATCTGAAACTTCTTCGTTGCGTGAAGTAATTCGTTCCCTTGTGTCATCACTACCGCCGTGGCAACCTGCTCACTACCAAAGCCAACCCGTACTTGGCTACCTTGATATTATACTGAATACGTCCACTGATAAAGTGAGAGTAAAAGCGGCTGCCAGGTTACTTTCTTCTCAGTTGCCAGAGCCTAACTTAGCTGCTTGGCCTTAGCTGCAACGCCTGATATATTGAATAATCTTATGTAGCCACTTCAAGGTTTAAAGTAGTCACGCTATTAGCTATTGCTATCAGCAAGTTGTCAATGTTCTTCTCACGCAGGCCCTCGTAATAACCTCAGACTCTAATGCTACTTACATGCAGGCTGTTCTGGCTGATACTATGTACTCTATCACACGTTAGCACTATTACTACATGGGCACAAACTCCTCTTCAAAAGGAGAAAGCTAAGTTAGATGACTGCTACCGGGTGGTTGGTAAAGACAGCGTAGTGTTCTTCTATTCTGCTGATTACATGCTTACGCCGCCAGACTGCGCCGCTATCCGCCGCCACGTTAGGTTGGACAGCGCCGGCCACTTCTGGGGCTATGTGCGCGATTATAATCTCAGCAACAACCAACCCTTGTTGCAGGGCGCTTATCGAAATGGCCTTATGGAAGGTCAGTTTGAAGTGTATCATACTACCGGCGAGTTGGCGGCGCGGGGCTATTACCGTCGGGGTGAGCAAGTCGGCGACTGGGCGTATTGGTATCCATCGGGCCGGAAACGGCAGGTGCTGAGTTTTCGCAATGGCTTGGATCCGCTGGTGCAGCAGTTTTGGGAGGAGACGGGCCAACAGTTGGTCAAGGATGGCAACGGCACCTGGTACCGCCAGGAAAGCGGCATGCAGCTACGCGGCGCGGTGGTAGGCGGCATACCGGATGGGCGCTGGCAACTACGCCGGATAGAAGACGAGCACTTAGTAGCCCGGGAAACCTTCGTGAAAGGAAACTTTCGGAACGGCGTCCTGATCGACCAAATGTATGCTTATCAGGACCAGTCGCGCTTTAGTGTTGCTGATTGGGAACAGTACCGGCAAGCTGATAAATATGCAATAGGAACTACTTGTCCCTCAGGCAAATAGCGCTGCTTCTGTGCGCGAGCCTAACCTTAAAGCGAATTTTACAGTTTCGATTAAATATGAATGTTCCTGTTTCGGCACAGTTGCCCATCGTTATTGTTGGGGCCGGTATGGCTGGTCTCACCTGCGCCAACTACCTGCACCGCGCGGGCTGCCCGGTGGTGGTGCTCGAAGCCGCCGAAGCCGTTGGGGGCCGCGTCCGCACCGACGTCACCTCCGAAGGCTTCCGCCTCGACTACGGCTTTCAGGTGCTGCTCACCAAGTACCCGGAAGTACAGCGCATGATTGATTACGGTGCCCTCAACTTGCGGGCGTTTCGCTCCGGCGCCGTTATTCGCTTACCCAATGGCCGCGAAACCACGCTGCGCAACCCACTGCAACAACCTTTGGCTGCTTTCCCGGCTCTCACGTCGCCCATCGGCACGCTGACCGATAAGCTCCGCATTCTTAGCTTGGTACAGCACGTACGCAGCCGCAGCGCCGAGGAATTGCTGGCGCACCCATCCACCGATACGCTCACTTTTCTGCGGCGCTACGGCTGGAGCGAACAAATTATTGATACGTTTTTTCGGCCTTTCTTCGGGGGCGTGTTTCTGGATCGTAGCCTGACTACGGCCAGCAACTTCTTCGAATTTGTATTTCAGCAGTTTGTGATAGGTGAAGCTGTAGTACCCGCCCTGGGTATGCAGCAGATTCCCGAGCAACTGGCCAACCGTCTGCCGGCCGGTACTGTGCGCCTCAACACCCCCGTCGAGTCGGTAGAAGGCAACAAAGTGTACTTGCGCGGCGGCGAAACGCTAACTGCCGCAGCGATAGTAGTAGCCACTAATGGCGACACCACGGCCCATCTGCTGCCCCACTTGCCGCAACTGCACGCTACTGCTTGGCGCCGCACCACGTGCACTTACTTTTCGGCTCCCGCCTCGCCGGGCCGCCAGGATAAGTTGCTGCGCCTGAACGCGGCGCACGGCCAGATGGCGCATAATGTATGCTTTCCCTCCGACGTTTCGCCGGATTATGCGCCGCCCGGCCGCACGCTCGTTTCAGTGAGCACCCACGGCGAGCATCACCTGCCCGAAACCACTCTTGTAGCTCTATTGCACGCCGAACTGATGGTTTGGTTTGGCGACGAGGTGGCGCAGTGGAAACATTTGCGCACCTACCACCTGCCCCACGCCCTGCCGGTTTACGCCAACGGCAAGGCGCAGCACCAAGAGTTAAGACTAACTAACTCTCTCTACCGCTGTGGCGACTACACTTCTTACCCTTCGTTGAACGCCGCTATGGCGTCGGGCCGGGAAGTGGCCGAGCTTATTTTGAGTTCCTAGTTTTCTGATTGTCAATTTAACTCAACATTTGTTGACTGATTTGACAATTAAAAACCCGTAATTAAATGCTCAGATAGGCAGGGCAATGGTCGGAGTGCACTACGTCGGGCAGAAGGCCAGCTTCCTGAATTCGGGACTCTAGCTCCTTGTCAACCAGCAAGTGGTCGAGACGCCAGCCGACGTTGCGCTTGCGCGAACCGGCACGGTAGCTCCACCAGGAGTAATGGCCGGCCACGTCGCCGTGGTGATGACGGAAGGAGTCCGTGTAGCCATCGGCTAGAAAGTCTTTGAACCACTGCCGCTCCTCCGGCGTGTAGCCCGGACTGTTTTGGTTGGCCTTGGGGTTGTGCAAGTCAATTGGCGTCTGGCAGCAATTATAATCACCCCCGATAACGAGCCGCCGACCTTCGGCCCGCAATTGCTGCACGTAGCGCCGGAAGAAATGCAGCCACGCCACCTTGAATGCTTGCCGTTCGGCACCACTGGTACCGGAAGGCATGTACACGTTCAGCACCGAAAAGTCATCGTAATCCAGGCGCAGCACCCGGCCTTCCGAGTCATAAATTTCGGTGCCACACCCCATTTCTACGTGCTGGGGCAATTGCTTGGTGAAGGTGGCAACTCCGCTGTAGCCGGGTTTCGCAGCCGGGTGCAGATAGGCATAATAGCCGAGCGCCGTAAAGCCTGATATATCCAGCTCCTCGCGCCCAGCCTTGATTTCCTGCAAGCATAACACATCTGGCTGCGTTTCCCGCACCCAATCCAGCAGCCCCTTACTTAGCGCTGAGCGTAAGCCATTAACGTTATAGCTAACGATATTCATTTAGTTACCTGATGGTTAACAGAAAGGTGATTGTTGTTCTACACCACCAGTGGTGTAGAACCAGAATCACCTTTCCACCAAGATGGCACTTAATTGTCTAAATCAAAATACTCCAATATGTGCCATTTTAACATTCGCTCCTGCTCTTTCAAGCTAGCAAATGGAACCGCCTGCACAAGCCGGTAATGAGGCCAGCCTTCTTCATCCACCCGCTCTAGCTCGTAGTGGCCCGACAAGCTAAAAAGCTTGCAGGTAGCAATGTGCATGAGGTCCTGCTTCTGCTCTTTGGTGAAGGGGCCGGCACTCTGGCCGAGCTCTTGCACCCCAATTAGGAGTAGCAGGGCATTTAGGTCAGGCTTTTTGCCGAACCGTTCCCGCATCTCGTTCATCAGGTGCCACCAACGGGCCTCAAACTCGGCTTCCGTCTCCTGCGGATCTAAATAGCTCATGCGTCGTGACTGTGTTGCGGGGCAGGCGTGGTGGCTTCTTCTTTGAGGATTTCCCAATACTCTACGGCGCGCCGAAAATGGGGAATCACGATGCTGCCCCCGATGAGGTTGGCAATAGCAAATACCTCATAAATTTCCTCGTCGGTCAACTTTTCTTCGTAGCATTTACCGAGGTGATACTTGATGCAATCGTCGCAGCGCAGCACCATGCTGCACGCCAAACCCAGCATTTCCTTGGTTTTTACGTCTAATGCGCCCGCCTGATACGTGTTGGTATCAAGGTTGAAGAAGCGCTTGATAACCTTGTTATCAGCCGCCATGATCTTCTCGTTCATGCGCTGGCGGTACTCGTTGAATTCAGTTACTTGGGACATATAGAATGTACACTGGAAAGCCTAGGAGAAAGGAACACGAAAGTAAACACAAATGATCCGGCTACTTGTATTACCCACAATCTGAGCCTACTTTACAAGTACCTGTCCTCTTAAATTATCTTGCCAAGCACATACATTATATAGTAGCGGCGTACGGCTTTGGCTATGTTTACAGTCCTTACTTGCTCTTCTTTTCAGCATAGCCAATTTTTCTATCCTTTCTAGTTTATCACGCTATGCTGCCAAGGTTTCTATCTGATTTTGTTGGCCTGATTTTTCCGCAGGTCTGCCTGGCATGCGAGGAGGCGTTGAGTCGTGGTGAAGAGCACCTGTGCACGAGTTGCCGCACACAACTGCCCTACACCGACTATCATTTGCTGTCGACGGAAGCCAATCCGTTGAGCCGTCGTTTCTGGGGCCGCGCCCCCATCCGCCACACGCTGAGCTACCTCCGCTTCCTGCGCCGCGGCCGGGTGCAGCACCTGCTACATCAACTTAAATACCGAGGGCAACGCGACGTAGGACTAGTCATCGGACGTTGGTACGGGCACGAGCTAGCCCAACACAATTTCCAGTTCGACCTGATTGTGCCCGTACCGTTGCACCCCAGCAAACTAGCTAAGCGCGGCTACAATCAATCCGACCCCTTTGCTGAAGGCATGGCCGAGAGCCTACGCACGCCTTGGCACGCCGCCGGTTTGCGTCGCCTCGAACATACAGACTCCCAAACGCGCAAAAACCGCCTAGAACGGTGGGAGAACGTAGCTGGGATGTTTGAAGTAACGGACCCCACCACCATCCTAGGCAAACACGTCTTGGTAGTCGACGATGTTCTGACCACCGGCGCCACCCTTGAAGCTTGCGCAGTTGCCTTGCTAGCGGCTGGGGCTGCCGAAGTCAGCGTTGCTACTATTGCGTGTGCAGATAGATAACTAAGCCTTTAGCCTGATCCATTCATACTGGCTGAAACAGTCGGCATAGTATAGAATAAAATCCACGTAGCTAGAAAACAAGAAAGGCTTGCCGCGTGGCAAGCCTTTCTTGTTTCACTGAAGTACTGGTAATTACTTGTTGGAACCAGCGTTGATCATAGCGCAGCGGAAACCGATGGTTGCCGTAGCAGAGTCTTCGCCCATGAAACGGCGGGTGCCGGGCGAGAGCCAGTAAGCTACGTCGCGCCAAGAGCCGCCTTTGTACACGCGCACATGGTCGTCGATGAGCGACTGGTAGCCTTTCTTGTCGTACTTCTCGGCAGGGTCGAGGAATCCGTTCCGACGGAAGGGGTTCAAGTCTTCCACATCTTCGAACGAGAGCGGACGGTAGATATCCTGCACCCACTCGTTTACGTTGCCGGCCATATTATAAAGGCCATAGTCGTTCGGTGGGTAAGCGTAAATGTACTCGGTAATCATGGCGCCGTCGTTCAGCGAGCCGGCAATACCAGCATAGTCACCGCGGCCACGCTTGAAGTTCGCCAGAAACTGACCCATCTTGCCGCCGTATGGGTTCCGCACCTGACGGCCGTCCCAAGGGTAGATACGCTTGTTTTCTTGGTTTTCGTTGCCAGTTTCCTGCGTACCAATGAGCGCCTGCGCAGCGTACTCCCACTCCGCCTCGGTGGGCAGACGGTAGTTGGGCAGCGTGTTGCCGTTTTCGATGGCAATTGCAGCACCACCTCCATCTTCGGTGGCGCCTTCCGCAGCGGCAGCGCCTTTTTTCTTTTTCTTGAAGAGGCCGCCCCCACCGCCCCCGCCGTCAGCGTTGCCGGCAAGTGTTTCATTTACCTTCGACGTACGCCAAGTGCAGTAGTCGTTGGCTTGCAACCAGCTTACTCCCACCACCGGGAAATAGCGGAAGCCGGGGTACCGCAGGTAGTAATCCACATACGGGTCGTTGAACGACAATTCGCGGGCCCAAACGGTGGTGTCGGGCAAGGCCGACTGATAAAACTCTTCCGACGAGTCTTTGCGGATGAAGTGCAAATACTCCAGCCAGTGAATGTTGGCTACCTCGGCTTCGTCCATGTAGAAAGAGGCGATAGTAACGGTGCGCTCCACATTGTCGTGGGTCATTGTTACATCTTCTTCCTGCGAACCCAGCACAGTACGGCCTCCTTCGATGAAGACTAAGCCGGGGCCTTCGGGGATGCCTTGGTAATCGGCAACCTTCATGCCTTCTTCGGTATTGTACTCAATGCCCGTAGTGGAGCTGTACTTACCGGGTTTAGTAGCGGTGGGCGGGCCGCCCTTACAGGCAGCTAGGGCGCAGGCTCCTACAACCGCAAAACGCAGGTACTTGGAAAAATTCATGATTAAGTTTAAAACTACCCGTTAGAAAAGACGTTGGACAAGGTAAGCTGCTGCAATAATACAAAAAATCAAAATGCGGGACAAGGCGCGACCGGGTAATTCCGACGTTTTAGTCGGCGCCAAGCGGCATCAAGCGAATCAAACGCACGAAGAGCC
This sequence comes from uncultured Hymenobacter sp., assembly GCF_964242765.1. Classification (NCBI taxonomy): domain Bacteria; kingdom Pseudomonadati; phylum Bacteroidota; class Cytophagia; order Cytophagales; family Hymenobacteraceae; genus Hymenobacter; species uncultured Hymenobacter sp. The sequence continues at coordinate 40,501 of NZ_CAXTBM010000015.1, read as the reverse complement.
AAAGAAATTTCGTGCGCCCCACCTAATTCTGCACTTAATGCGCTCAGGCCTATATCATAAGCATAACCAACCCGAAAACTACCGAAGCTAAGACCAGCAATGGCCGTCAGAATTTGTTGGGGGCGCGGGGCGCCGGGCAGTGGCACGCCACGGTACACAAGCCCGAGTGTGAGGGGCGTAATAGTACCATAAAGTCCCGCTTCGGCCCGCTCGGAACCGCCTTGCCGCACATAGTGAACGGTGGGCGTTAAACTGATTTCGCGGTACTGCTGCCGCTCGGTGCTCCGGGTGAAATAGTGCTTGTAGCCTGTGCTTACTTCCAAGCGCAATGGCAGCTTGGCTTGGGCCCGAAAGCCTAGGTCGGGCTGGTTGAGATGTTGGCCCGCCAGCGACACCCAGAACTGCTCGCTGTATAGCAGCAGCCCCGCCCCTACCGTGGCGTAGTTCACCGGCGTGAAATCAACGACTTCGCGAGTAGGCATGCTGGTCGAGCCATCTTCGGAGAGCTGGTCGCCGAAGACCAGGTTGTCGTAGCTGATGCGCTGGTTACCGTAGCTGGCGCGCAAGCCGCCACTAAAAGCTAAGTCTTTGGTAAGCCGCGTGTGGTAGGCGTAGATGCCGCCTACTTCGACGCGGGTGTAGCCCAGGCCACCAGTGCGGTCGTGGTTGATCAGCAAACCAGCGGCGTTGCGCTGATCTTTGAACCGATAATCGGCGGCGAGTTGGCTGGTTTGGAAGGTGCCGGCCAGCGTAGGAAACTGGTTGCGGTAGCTGAGCGTTACGCTGGCATCGTCGAGTAAGCCGGCGTAGGCAGGATTCTGGTTGAGGCGTGTGGCGTAAGGTTGAGCGAAATACAAGTCTTGCGCGGCGGCTGGCAATGCCAGCGCCATAGCGCCGGCCAGCAGGGGCTGCCGCAGCTTGCGCTTCTCTGTAAATCTCCGTCCGATTTGCCCCGTCATCAGTGTAATAAACGCGCGACCGGCGGCGCGTAGTGCGTCGCCGGACTTATTTGCAGAAACTAAATTGCTGAATTCCTTACGCATTAGCTGAATATCTCGACCACAAATCGATGAGTGAGCCCGTTTTCTGGCCCAGCGCCCCAGGCAGACAAGATAGGGGCTGCTACTTTTGTACGTTCACTTAGTGCATGGTGCTTAGTTGGTCGTACTTAGGCCATCAATGAAACGATGCGGTTGATTTCCAGGCTGTACCATAAGGAGGCACATTGTTCGTTGGAGGTTATTGGAATACCGCATTTTGCAGCCATACACCAGCCACTGTCAACTAAGCACCAAGCACTATCAACTAAGCACTAAAACACATGCGTAAATTCTGGATTGGGTTGCTGATTCTTTTGGTGGTGCTGGTGGCAGGTATTGCCCTCACGCCCATCCTGTTCAAAGACAAAATCAAACAGGCGCTCGACAAGCAATTGGCCGAGCGTGTAGATGCAAAGGTACAGTACGATCCTAACAACGTCAGCCTAAGCTTATTTAGCAGCTTTCCTGACCTAGCGTTGGGCATCGACGAGCTGCGCGTGATCGGGCAAGACTCGTTTGCGCGCGACACGTTGGCTTACTTACCCTCTTTCCGAGTGGGACTGGATTTGATGAGCGTGGTAAGTGGCGACCAAATCAAGATCAAAAGCATCGTGCTCGACCGGCCCGATATCAGCGCGAAAGTGCTGAAGAGCGGCAAGGCGAACTGGGACGTGATGCTCTCGGACTCGGCAGCCGCAGCCAAGGGCCAGGATACTACCGCCTTGAACCTAGCCATCAGCAAGTGGGAGGTGACCGACGGCCACGTTCGCTACGAAGACCACACCCTGCCTTTTAGCATGGAACTGCGGGGGCTCAACCACACCGGCTCCGGCGACTTCGCCAGCAACATCTTCGACTTGGTTAGTGAAACCACCGCCGACCAGTTCTCGATGACGTACGACGGTACCGAGTATGTGAGCAAGAAAAAGCTGACGGCCGACGTGACCATGGCCATGGATCTGGGCAAGATGCTGTTCAGCTTCAAAGACAACAAAGTACAGCTCAACGACTTCCCGGCTACTTTCCAGGGCTCTATCGGGTTACCCAACGCCACCGACATCACCTACGACCTGACTTTCAAAGCCCTTGAAACTGACTTCAAAAACATTTTGAGTTTGGTACCGGGCGTGTACACGGCGCAGTTCAAGGATGTGGAAGCGGGCGGTAAAGTGGCTTTTGACGGCTACTTCAAAGGCGTGCAAAACGACGTAAAGATGCCCGGCTACGGCGTGAACCTGCAAGTGAAAGACGGCACGTTCCATTACCCGCAGTTGCCGCAAGCCGCTAAGAATATCAACGTGGACATGGTAGTAGACAATCCTTCGGGCTTCACTAACAATGTGAAGGTGAACGTGAAGCAGTTCCACTTGGACCTCGGCGCCAACCCAATTGACGGCAACGTAGCCATTGACGGGCTGGAGCCGATGAAGGTGGACGGCCGCGTGAAAGCCAATGTGGACCTAGCGGAAATGATGAAGGTGTATCCGGTGCAGGATCTAGCTCTGCGCGGCAAGTTGTTCGTGGACGGCACGGCCAAAGGCACCTACTCTAGCACGCAAATGCCCGTAGTGCAGGCTAAAATGAACCTGACTAACGGCTACGTGAAATCCAAGCAATTCCCGGCACCGATCGAGAATCTGGTCGTAACGGGCACCGTGCTTAACCCCACCGGGCAGTTGAACGACACGCGGGTTGATATTGCCAACTTCCGGATGCTGCTAGATGGTGAGCCGCTGGAAGGCCGCGTAGCAACCCAAGGTGTAGACAAGCTGCGCTTCGATGCCGATGTGAAGGGCGTGGTAGATTTAACTAAGCTCACCAAGATTTTCCCGCTCGAAGGCATGACGGTAACCGGCCGCCTCAATGGCAACGTGGCCGCCAAAGGCAACATGGCCGACATTGAGGCGGGCCGTTACCAGACGGTGGTGGATTCAGGTACGGTGAATGCGCAGAACATCACCTACAAGAGCCCCGACCTGCCGCAGGGCATGAAGGTGACCAAGGCCACGGCCACTTTCAACAACAACCAGATTGTGCTTCGGGACATGAGCGGCTTCGTGGGCTCGTCGGACATAGCGGCTTCGGGTACCATCTCTAACTACATGGGGTATCTGTTTGTACCAGGTCAGCCTTTGCGCGGTAACCTTACAGTTAACTCGCAGCGCTTCAACATGAACGAGTGGATGGTAGATGAGGTAAGCGCGAAGCCAACTACCGGCGCTACGGCGGCTACCAAAGCACCCGCTACCGCTACCAAGGCCGATGGCGTGCTACAAATCCCGAAGGAATTTGACTTAACCCTCAACACCACGGTGGGGCAGGTTATCTACGACAATCTCAAACTAGATAACGTGAAAGGTACCGTGGGCGTGCGCGACGAAACAGCTACGTTGCAAGGCCTTACCTTCAATACGCTCGGTGGCACGTTTGGTACCAACGGCTCGTATAGCAGCAAAAACCTGGCGCACCCGAAGTTCAACTTCGCACTCAACATCAAGAACCTGGATTTCCAGAACGCCTTCAACGCCTTCAACTCGGTGCGGGCCATGGTGCCCCTGGCTGATAACCTGGAAGGCATCTTCTCAACCAACTTCAATGTAAGCGGCGAATTAGGACCCGATATGATGCCTAACTACAGCACGCTCACGGGCAAAGGCCTATTTGAGGTGGTGCGGGCCGCCGTTAGCGGCTCGCCGGTTATCAATAAGATCAGCAGCCTCACGCAGTTTCAGGAATTGAAAAGCTTCGCCGTCAACAACAAAGATGTGGCAGCTGAAATCATCAATGGCAACTTTATTGTAAAGCCGTTCGATTTGACAGTGGGTCAGATCAAGATGACGGTGGGCGGCTCCAACAACATCAGCAACGGCGGCTTGGAGTACGTAACGGCGCTGAACGTGCCGACCGGCAAGCTCGGCAACCAACTAAACAGCCAACTCACTCGCCTAACGGGTGTGCAGAATCTGCAAGGCACCGAACGGGTGACCCTCGGCCTTAATATTGGGGGCACAGCGGCTAACCCAGTGGTAAAACTCGCCACTGGTAGCGTGAAGGCGCAGGCGAAAGACTTGGTAGGCAACATTGTGCAAGCCAAAGTCGATGGAGCAAAGCTCCAGTTGCAGGCGCAAGCCAAGGTAGCCCAGGACAGCATTCAGCGGGAGGTACAGCGCAAGCAACAGGAACTGCAAGCTAAGGCCCAGCAGGAAGTCGAAAAGAAAAGGCTGGAGCTGGAGTCGAAAGCCAAGCAAGGGCTCAATAATCTGATATTCGGCAAACCTAAAGCCAAGCCGGCAGCAGCCCCTCAAGATCAACCGAAGCCAAACGAAACATCTGATAGCACAAAATCAAGTCAGTAGAATTTTATTTTGTTGAAATAGCCTAAATCGGCACGCTTGTTGCCATCAACGGAGCAGCTAGGTTGCGATAAGTACACCGAGTTGCTCCGTTTTTATTTCTTATTCATCTATATGAAGTTCAGTACTTTTCTTCCGTTAGCGCTATTAACAACGACGGTAGCCTTCACTAGCTGCAGCAAAGACGACAACTCCAGCTCTTCCAAACTGCAAGTGAAGCTGATGGATGCTCCCGGTGACTTTCAAAGCGTGGTGTTGGATGTGCAGCAGATTGAAATACACCTCAAAGAAGAAAGCAACCCCGAAGGTTGGAAACTCCTGCCCTTCCAAGCCCAAGCCATCAATGTACTTGAGTACGTGAACGGCCGCTCAGCGCTGCTGGTAGACACCGATTTCGAGCCTGGTGACTTGAAAGAAATCCGCTTGAAGCTTGGCCCTGATAGCTACGTTATAGGTAAAGACGGCCTGCGCTACGACTTGAAGACGCCCAGTGGACAAACCTCCGGTGTTAAGCTCAAACTCGATAAAGCCGCAGTGCAGGAGCGTGAAACGTTCCAGTTATTGCTAGACTTCGACGTGGCCAAATCGGTGGTAGAGCGCGGCAACTGGCGGCCCAACAACGACAGAAAAGAGCGGTATTTGCTGAAGCCTGTTATCCGAGTAGTTGCCCAGGATTTGCGCGCCGGTCTGCGGGGCACGGTTGCTCCGGCCGCCGCCCGGCCTCAAGTGCTGGCTATCCGCTCCTCGGTAACTGTAGCCGATACTTTTAGCACGGCAGCCGACGCAGCCGGCGCTTACCAACTGAGCGGTTTGCCCTCTGGCACTTACCGGGTTGAGTTTTTCCCAACCACTACGGCCCCAACCGGCCAGCCTGCTTACAAGAATGCGGTGAAGTCTAGCATCATTGTTGTTAACGAACAAGTTACCGATTTAGGCTCAACGTCACTTACTCAATAAACACTCCACTTACCACACTTAGCTAATTAGACCATATAGTTATTACAGAATAGCTTTCATCTATATAAATACTTTTTAACAGATATATTATATAATACAATCTACTACCTATACCTGCCTCTTAGTTACTGGCTTCAAGTACAGCTAATAACTTAGAGCTTGACAGCGAAAAACCTCTCCCTTGCTTAAGGGAAGAGGTTTTTCGCTTTTCAGTGGTATTACAATTACTCAAGACCTTGTATCAGTGCCAACAATTCTTGCTGTGTGGCTTGGGTTTTGTTCTGGGCATACCAGCCATGAATCTTCTCGGCGTATTCTTCGTGGGTGGCGCCTTGGGCTTTCAAGTCCAACAATAGCGCTTGGGCTGGTACCGGGCGCGGACCCCAACCTGCTACTTCCGTAAGCGTGTCAGCCCTCAGCACAACCAGCTTGGGAATAGAGCGAGTACCGTTGGTGAGATACTGATCTATCAGGTCGAGGTTGTCGTCGCGGAGTAGGTAGCGGGTGCTGAGCTTGCCAACACTGGCTTGCGCTACCGCTTCCAGCACGGGGACGATCTGCGCTGCATCTCCGCACCATCCTTCCGTAATAACCAAACCGATGTATTCCTGACGCAAGTTGGCTAAAGCTGCTTGCAATTCGGGTAGTACCCGTACCACTTTGTCGATGCGCTGCATCCGCTGCACATTGAGGCGCGTGTACTCTGTAAGCTTGTCGGACTGCTGAGGACCAGTGGTTAAGTCCTGAGCCAGCAGGCCATCAATCAACTGGCGGTAACTGGCGTAGGTATGAGCTGCCTGCAGGCGCTCCGGCGTGAGTACAGGGACAACTAGTGGGTTAAGCATGAGTACGGTTGATATTAATCGAATACAGATACTCCACAACAAAGAAAAGCCCCTTTTGATAGTCGAAATCGACGCCAAAAAGGGCTTTTCTCCACTTCTTCTTGGGTCTTACAAGCTCGGTACATCAGCCATAGCTGTCGTTGCCGATAGCTCGCGGCAGTAGGTAATAAAGTCAGTGTTGATGGGCTCGAGACCAGCGGCACGCAACTCTTTCGCCACCTGAGCACGGTGGTAGTTGGCATGCACGGGTACGTGCGTAAAGATGTCGGATACTTGGCTGGTGTAGGTTTCTCCGATAGAATTGGTGTACGAAATCAAACGTTGCAATTCTGCTTCGTCGGCATTGACAACATATTGATGAAACCGTTCGGAAGTCTGCTCGTGCCAGTGGTGCAAAGTGGCTAGGTCATGCTCCTGCCATACTTTCACGGGGCTAGGCGTGGCCGTGAGGCGACCGAGCCAAATAGCTTGTGCATTGAGTACGTGGCTGAAAATGCGCAATCCGCCAGTTGGAAGCGTGGCACCGTTGGCTACAAGCTGATCGAGGTGATTAAGCAAGGTAGTATTGGCCCATACGTTGTAGGCCCCCAGCTTTTCATTGGTATTTATCATGAAATTAGTCTTGAATTTTGCCTGAAAATACGGAGAGGAAAGTGCTTCCCGGTTTAAGTTGTTCGCTTGACAGCTAAGAAGTTTCTTGGAACAACTCTTGGCGTAAATGCGTGGGAAGAGAGAATCTGCCACCCAAACTCCGTTTTGCTAGCGGGAATCTTGCCAAACCAACCTTTCCTCCGTGCGGCGTTTGGTGAAATAGCGGCAGTTCCCGTCGCCTTTGCCCGTAATGCCACCCTCGGGATGACAAATAACTTTTCCGTTTTGGTCGTAGAGGTTGGAATACTGGTCGCAGCAGCCCAAGGTTTCATAATACACCACTTGGTCTTCGAAACGGTAGCGCATGATGCGAGCGGGCGGGTTTTGCCGAGGCTCTGCCGACAGCTTCTGAATGCGGGCCTCCAACCAGCCGGGCCTAGCAGCAGTGTCGAACTGTACCATCGTGCCGTCGGGTACGGGCGTGGTCGTATTCTGCGAAGTTGGGGCGGGCGTAGAGACGCTGCCAGTACTGCCTGTGGCAGGCGTATCCGTCGGGGTGGTTACAACCACATTCCGTTGGCAAGCCACGCCGAGGAAGAACAGCGCTGCTACAGGAACCGACCGAAAGAGAGAGGAACGCATAAGGCGAAGAAAAGAAGACGCAAAAAGTAGCAGGCTCATCTAAAGCGCGAGCCCAACCGTCAGCTTACGCCCGCTGAAGCACAGGGTTCTGTAAGGGCAACCTAAGCTTCAGCTTACACCTGATACCTCGATAAGTAATACAGCGGTATATAGCTTATAATCTGCAACATGCACCTTCTCGGAAACTAAAGCAGCTACGGTTGCTATGGCCGCCTACTTACTTCTAGCAGCACTCTTTAAAGACTAGGCAGTAAACAGCGCCCACACCCGCGGTCCGAATATCAACAGTCCTACGACTAAGGCCGCTACGGCTCCTACCAACACGGCGCCGGCGGCCACGTCTTTGGCTCGTCCGGCTAGCGAATGGTACTCCGGCGACACCAAGTTCACGACGGCTTCTACGGCAGTGTTCATTAACTCCAGCCCCCAAACCACGCCTACCGCCAGCGCGACGAGTGCCCACTCCAGCCAACTTAGTTGGAAATAAAATCCCAACCCAATCACCACAACCGTAGCCACGGCATGAAACTGCAAATGGATTTCCGAGCGCAAGGCCGCGGCCACGCCTCGAAACGCATAGCCGAAGCTAGCGACCCGACGACGCATTGCGCCTGGAAAGCGGTGGGGCGGCAAATTAGGCTGATTCACGAGCGTCAAATTCGCGGAATGCGCCCTGACGCAACACGTTCCACTCGGGCTTGATGACGCTGAAAATCACGGTGTCGCGCCGGCGGCCGCTTTGGGTGTAGCGGTGACTGCGCAGGACGCCTTCTTCGGTGGCCCCCATGCGTCGCATAGCCTCCCTCGACTTCTGGTTGTGCGCATCAGTTTCCAGTTCCACCCGCTCGCAGCCAAGCACCTCGAAAGCGTGCCGAAACAGCAGGTATTTCGCGGCCCGATTTAGGCCCGTGCGCTGAAATTCGGTGCCTATCCAGGTGTAGCCAATAGAAAGGCGCGCCTCCTCCAGATCAATGTTGTAATAGCTGGTGCTGCCAGCCACTCGGTCGGTGTCTTTATCGATAATCAGGAAGGGGTAACGCTGCTGCTGTTCCCGTCCGTGTATGGCGGCAGCTATGTAGGCGGCCAGGCTGATACGGTCGTCGGCGCGGGTAAGGGTGTACTGCCACAGTTCGGGCTCGAAGGCAACGGCTTGCAAGTCTTCAAAGTCCGTAGCAGCCAAAGGCCGCAGTAGAATGCGGTTGTTTTCGAGAATGATGTCCTGGGAGAAATCCATAGCGTCAGCAACTGAAGTAAGGCATTGTCAAATATGCCTAAAAAAGATTCGAGAGCAGGTAGTTGGCAGTGCCTGCATTAAAACCCGAGGCCTTGTAATAGCAACTTGTACTGCGCCGCAGGCAAGTGGCCACCACTTGCCTGCGGATGACCGTGCGCAAAATTTGCGGGCGGCACGGCACCAATGCGGGCAAAAGCTTTGCGTAATATATTGGGGATGTGCAAGTCACGGCTAGCGGCCCGGCCCGACACGGCAACTACGCCATCGGGCAAATAGCCCAGGTTGGCACACAGTACCACCCGGTCGGGCAGGCGCTGGATCCATTGCTGCGCAATAAGTGGATGAATCTGGCAGGGTGAGTCGATGGTGATTAGCGCAACTGGCGACGCGGCCGGACCCGCCGGCGGAAACTTCGGCGGCAGCTTGCGCGCCACGGCGAGGGCCGCGGCTACTTCGGCACGGTAACCGGCCAGCGTGGCGTCTTGGGCTAGGCCGCGCGGGTTTTCATCGTGTAAGAGGTAGCGCAGAGGCAATTCGAGGTCGAAGGACCCAGCGCGGCGGGCGGCATTGCACATGGCTACGGCTTCCTTCAGCCACTTGGCCGTGTGTTGCTTTTTGGTTTCAGCCAGGGGCGGCCAGGGAGCTTGGTCGCCGAGGTCGGAGAGAATGCCGATGGCCGCCACCCACCGCAGGTCCGTAATATCCGCTTCGGCGGCCAGTAGTTCGTAAGCCAGCCACGCCGAACAGGGCACCGGGTCGAGGCCGTAGCCGGTAAGCACCGTGCTACCAGTTGGGGGCAGGACTTCCGGGATGTGGTGGTCGACGTAAAGTACCGGCACTCCAGCCGTTTCCAGCGTGCCGTGCTCGTGCACCCCCAAGTCGGTGACAATGAGTGCGTCGGGTTTCCGGGCCAGCAGCATTTCGTGGACGCTCGGTGTCAGGAAGGCATTCTCACCCTTGCCCGACGGTAAAACCTCCACCTGCCACCCTGGATTGATGCGGTTCAAGCCGCGCCCAAATAAAGCCCCGGCCGCTAGTCCGTCTGCATCAAAGTGGCAGTACACCACTACGTGACCCGCCGCTGGAATCTGATCTAGAAAAGCACGAAACGGGGCTACGAACTCGGGATAAGCAGACATAAAAACGAGCAGCCAACCTAGTAGTCAGCTGCTCGTTGTTCGTGAAGTACGCTGTTAAGGTTTAGGCTATCGGCTAGAAGATCGTTTCTAACATATCCGTTGGCCTACTTCTTGATTTCGCCGACCATGTCCTCGGGCTTCAGCCACTCGTTGAACTGGTCTTCGGTGAGGTAGCCAAGTTGGAGCGCGGTTTCTTTCAGGGTCGAACCGTTTTTATGGGCGGTTTGGGCAATTTCGGCGGCTTTGTAGTAACCGATGTGCGGGTTCAAGGCCGTTACCAGCATCAAGCTGCTGTCAACGTGCTTCTTTATGTTGGCTTCGATGGGCTCGATGCCGGTGGCGCACTTGTCGTTGAAGCTCACGCACACGTCGCCGATGAGGCGGGCGGAGTGCAGGAAGTTGTAAATCATAACCGGCTTGAACACGTTCAGCTCAAAGTGACCGTTCATGCCGCCGATGTTAATGGCTACGTCGTTGCCCATTACCTGCGCGGCTACCATCGTCATGGCTTCGGCTTGGGTGGGGTTCACCTTGCCGGGCATGATGCTGGAGCCGGGCTCGTTGTCGGGGATGTGCAGCTCGCCGATGCCGGCACGCGGGCCCGAAGCCAACAGGCGGGTGTCGTTGGCAATCTTCATCAGGCTGGCGGCCACTGTTTTGAGGGCACCGTGCGCTTCCACAATGGCGTCGTGGGCGGCCAAGGCCTCGAACTTGTTTTCAGCGGTAATGAAGGGCAGGCCCGTTAGGTCGGCAATGTGCTTGGCTACGTTTTCGGAGTAGCCGGGAGGCGTGTTGATGCCCGTGCCAACGGCAGTTCCGCCCAAAGCCAGCTCCGAAAGGTGCGCCAGTGTATTCTTGATAGCGCGTAGGCCGTGGTCGAGCTGCGACACGTAGCCCGAAAACTCCTGCCCTACCGTCAGCGGGGTGGCATCCATGAGGTGGGTGCGCCCGATTTTCACGATGTGCATGAACTGCTCGCTCTTGGCGCGTAGCGTATCGCGCAGCTTCTCAATGTCCGGAATCGTGGTTTCCACCAGAATCTTGTAGGCCGCAATGTGCATGGCCGTTGGGAAGGTGTCGTTGCTGCTCTGGCTCTTATTTACGTCGTCGTTGGGGGCCAGCACCTTTTTCTCGTCACTGAGCTGACCGCCTTGCAGCACGTGGCCCCGGTAAGCCACCACCTCGTTCACGTTCATGTTCGACTGCGTGCCCGAACCCGTCTGCCACACCACCAGCGGAAACTCCTTGTCGAGCTTGCCTTCCAGAATTTCGTCGCACACCCGGCCAATCAGTTCGGCTTTCTCGGCCGGCAGGATGCCGGCGTCGCGGTTGGTGAGAGCGGCAGCTTTTTTGAGGTAGGCGAAGGCGCGGATAATTTCTTTGGGCATCCGGTTGATGTCCTGCGCAATCTGAAAGTTGTCGATGGAGCGCTGCGTTTGGGCGCCGTAGTAGGCGTCGGCGGGCACCTGGACGGTACCCATGGTGTCTTTCTCGGTGCGGAACTGCATGAAATGGGTGATTAGGTGAGGAAGTGACTGTTTTGGAATGCCGGGCTCTAAGTGACGGGGAGCAAAAGTACACAGAGCACAGGGCTCCGGGGTAGCTAGTTCAAAATTCTGTTATCGGTGGGCTCATCTTCATTTGATATAGTCAGGCAACAAGGGTCTTGCGTACAACCGCCTAACCACTCTTTCTTTTGCGTTATGAAAACAACCTTTGAATCAGAATCCGACGCGTTAGCCACGCCTTCTACTACCCCAACGACTGCCCAAGCGCCAGCAACTACGCCTGCCTCGGACGAAAACTCCACCGAAAAGAAGCCTGTGCCAGCCGGCAACGGTGCCCCCGACTACAGTGACGTGGAAATCAAAACCGAATCCGACCTTCCGCAGCCCGAGAAGCCGGGCGGCAGTGCCACCGAGCCCGAAAGCGGCGGCGGCTACAGCGGCTAGACAACAAGGTTTAAAGCAATGAAATGGGGAGGTTGATGTCTTGTTGGCGCGAATAACGCAGCTTGAACGTCAGCCTTCCCGTTTCATGTCTATGAATTCATCTATGGTCTTCTGGTCGGAAAGGGACGCTGACTTCCACGGCGCGGGCCGTACGCCGCCCTTTCTGGATTGCGGGATACCATTTGGGGCCTTCCATGAGCAGGCGGATAGCTTCGGCGTCGCACTCTTCGGAAACGCCACGCACCACCTTGGTATTTTGAAGGCTACCATCTTCGGCCACCGTAAAGCTAAGTTTAACAGTTCCTTCTTTGCCTTCCTTGAGCGCCTTCTCCGGGTACTCTAGTTCCTTTTTCAGGTACTCCTGAAATGCTTTATAGCCACCCGCTGGTAGGGCGCCAATAGAAACGGGCGCAGGTGGCCGTTCGCGGCGCACCACTACCACTTCGTTCAGCGACTTGGTATCGGGCGCAAGGGCCAAGGCCACCATGCTGTCGGTTGAAGCAAGGCGTTGCTCCGAGGAGGTGAACCCAACGGAATGGAAGGTTAGGGTCTTCACCGATTCAGGTACCACTAGCGAGAAGGAGCCATCAGCCGCCGTGCTGGTTCCTAGGTTAGTGTCCTTGGCTAAAACCGTCACTCCAGGTAGAGGGGCGCCACCGCTACGGTCCGTGACGCGGCCATTTATAACTCGCATGCCCGCCGGAGCAGATACCGCCGACGTAACCCGACCATCTAAACTATTGCTAGTTGCTGGTTCCGAAGTCGGCGCGGCCTGCTTTGGAGCTAGTTTAGCCGCCCCAGTGAGTTTGGATTCGGGAGTTGACGTTGCTCTGGAGTAGGCCGCCTGCTTCTCGTCATCGACTGGCGCTTTTTTGCTCAGAGCCAATTGCACCGTATCGGCAGCAACATCTGCATCAGAATCCTTGCTCTTTTCGGAAGTGCCATTTGCAATGGGCGTGCCTGCTGCAACCACTTCGGCAAGGGCAACGGCCGCTGGTGCTTTTGCTGCAACCTCGCCTTGCTGACGCCTTGGTTGCAAGGCTATGCGTGGCTGCTTCGCCGAAGCTTGGCCCGTTTTTCTCTCTAGCGGCACTGGCGCGGAGGCTATAGCCTGGTCAGCTACTTCGGCTTGTGCCATGGATTCCGGTGAGGCCGAAGCAGCTTCCAGCGGAGGCTCCACTATTCGCTCTGAACTTCTTGTCGGTTGACGCATAGCCACTTCCGAGGCAGCGGCCGGCCCTTCGGTGGTTCGGCGTACTCCCAGCCAAACAGTGGTGCTTACGAGCAGCAAGAGCACCGCTGCTACCATTTGCCGCCAGGGCCACATGGGTACTACGGGTGCAGTATCGGGTTTCTCTTGGGCTATGCGGGTCCGCAAGCGGGCTTGCAGCTCACCCAGGGTTTGGTCGGTGGTGGCAAGGTCGGTTTGGGAGAGACCTTCGAGTACGTCGGCGCAGCGGGAGCAGGCCAGTGTGTGCGCTTCTACGCGGTGTTGCTCGGCGGCCGACAGCGCACCGGCCACGTACTGCCGCAGCACTGCCATCGGCAGGTGTTGCCCCCCCGATGAATCGGGGAACAGTAGAGCAGGAGATTGGTCAGCGGGCCGCATCAGAAGAGAAAGACGTAGTGGGCGGTGAAGATTCGAGGTGGCGCTTGAGGTTGCGCTTACCGTTTTGCAAGTGGCTTTTTACCGTATTCAGGTCGTAGCCGGTTTCCTGGCTGATGTCGCGGTAGCATTTCTTTTCTAGAAAGAACAGCTCCAAACATCGTCGTTGTCCATCGGGAAGAGTGCCTAAAGCGAGTTCGAGGGCTTGAAGGCGGGCTTCGATGAAAGTGGCTTCGTCGGGGTCCTCAGGGTCTAGATGCTCCGCCACTACCGATTCCATACCGGCTGCATCCGGAAAATGCAGCACCAGTGTTCCCCCTCGGTCGGGGCCGGGGCGCTGCCGGGCCCGCAGTGCCATCAAGCAGTGGTTGCGGGCCGTAGCATGCAGCCAAGCCGGGAAGTTGGCGACTTCATGATGCCGCAGCTTTTCTACTAGCACCTCGAAGAGCTGCATCACGGCGTCCTGCGCATCGGCCTCACCGGGCCCCAAATACCGCCGGCAAATAGCAAATACCTCCGGCATATGGCGCTCATACAACACGCCCAAGTCGGCCACTTCGCCGTGCTGGCGGTAACGGGCCAGCAAGTCCTCGTCGGATAGCTCGGTTGGTGACTTGGGGCGGCGTTTGAAGAACATAGCATAAAGCAAGTATAGCGCTGGCTGCCTTCCTTCGGCTCGCCAGCTACTAGCTGCCCTGCCAAGATACGTCGGTTGGCGTTGCGGGACTAATGCCTGATTGGCCCCCCACTCAGGCTTCAGGTTTAACTCCTAAGTTGGACCCTTTGTCGGCTAATTAGGAAGCGCGAGCCAAGCGAGTAAGGCACTAATCTGGCAAACTACAGCGGCGCTAATTGCACAGAGATTTTATTGAATTGTCTGCTACGGCGAATCTTGCACTTACAGGCCATCTGGCCCCTAAAAAGCCTGTTTGTTACTGCATCGCTACCGTAATTGAGCACTATCTTGTTCCGTTTTTCGCCTGCTATTTGTTGAAGCAGGCTTTAATTTTTGTCTTTTTCCTGGTGCCGTGCCACAGCCGCTTGCCGATACGCTGACCCACCTGCGCGTGGGCAACCAGACTTTCCTGATCAACTTCTATCAGGACCACCGCGACGACTTTGCGGAGTGGGCGCGCCAGCACCACCAGCTGGCGCGCCCTGCTGCCCACGAACTGTTGCGCTCCATACTGGTCGAGTTCTACAACCAAGTGGCCGACGGGCGCTTAACCAAGCTTCCGCCCGACCTGCGCGCCCACTTGTACAGCATGGCCGACCAACTCCCCCAAGCGGCTATCACCACGGCTCTACCGGCCGCCGAAGCCAGCCGCCGCCGCCACCTGTTAGGGTTGTTCGGACAGCTTAGCCCCGACTGCCAGCAGGTACTGATGTTCTTTTACTTCCGGGGCCACAACTTCAAAAAACTAGCGGGCAAGATGGGATTCGCCAATGCTACGGTGGGCCGGCTACAGAAATCCAGCTGCTTACGCCGCTTATATGAACTGCATTTACGGTCAAATCACTAGAGAACTAGGAACTGCTTAACGAGTTAACGAGGGCCTCACTACACGAATCAAGTGGTTTTATAACCAGACTTATTCTTTGTTTGGCCGACTATCCTTACCACTTATCAAGTAGCTATAAACGCTTAAAAATCAATCAATACGAATTATGGACCTGCGCCCTTATTTAGATGAACTGGAACGCTTCGCTGACGGGCAACTGTCGGAGGCGGAGCAGGAAGCATTTGAGCTGCGGCTGGCGCAGGACGAAAAGCTGAGCGCGGCGTACGAGGAATACGAGCAGTTCACCGCCGATTTGCGCTGGGTGGCCGGCCACGAAACACTGCGGCACCGCCTCCGCAACCTCGACAAGCGCCTCGACGAACGGCAAGTAGCGTTAGCCAGTATGCAGGCCCGTTCCTCTTTCCCCCGCGTCAAGTGGGGGCTGGTAGCCGCTGGTGTGGCTCTGGTGCTGGGCCTTGGCTTATGGCTGCTGTTGCGGCCTCGCCCCCTCAACGCCGAAGAAGTTTGGGCCCGCTACTACGTGCCCGATCCTGGCTTAACCGAAGTAGCTGCGCAAACCACCAACAGTCCGCTGTTGATTGATGCCATGCGTCAGTATCGGGCCGGTCACTATCCGGCGGCACTCCACTCCCTACGGCGTGTTTCCGCTTCCACTATTGCCAACGACACGCTACTCTACTACACCGGCGTGACCCTGTTGCAGCACGCAGAAGCGGGGGCAGCCCGCAGCTACCTTACCCGCGCCACCCAGCAGCCGGCTTCGGCGCTGGCAGGCAAGGCCCGCTACCACTTGGCAATGGCGCAATGGCGCACCGGCCAGTTGCCCCAAGCCCGCACCAACCTGCAAGCCGTCGCCACCGATCCGCAAAATCCGTATCAGTTGCATGCCCAGCAAGTGTTGCGTGCCGAGGTGCTGCTCCCCCGTGACTAGTTACGAGCCGGTGGTGGCGCTCTTGGGCTGGCACATCAGCTAAGGGGCGCTTTCCTAGTCTCGAACACCTATGTATCCTGCTTCCACTCAAGCAGCTTCTACTACCCTCGCTTCCATCAGTGTAGTCATTCCTACCTACAAGGAAGCGGACTGCATTGGCGAGTTGGTGCACTATCTTCAGGCGGCCACTAACTCGGATAACGCGCTGGAAATCATAGTGGCCGACGCAGATAGTCCCGACAACACGGCCGCGGTGGCCCGGCAGGCAGGAGCTCGTGTGGTGCTATGTCCACGCAAAGGGCGCGCTGCCCAACTCAACTTTGGCGCCCGCCATGCCACCGGCGACATTCTTTATTTCCTGCACGCTGACACGTATCCGCCCGTTAATTTCAGCCAGGAAATAAGCGTTGCCGTGGCGCAGGGCAGCGGGGCTGGCTGCTACCGCTTGGCCTTCGACCATCCAAGTTGGTTTTTGAAAGTGAATGCTTGGTTCACTCGCTTCCCCTTTGAATTATTTCGCTTCGGTGACCAAAGTTTATTTGCGCGACGCGACGTGTTCACTCAGGTTGGTGGCTACCGGGAAGATATGGTGGTGTTGGAAGACCAGGAAATCACGCGGCGGCTCCGGCGTATTGCGCCGTTTCAGATCCTGCGGGGGCCCATTGTCACTTCCGCGCGTAAGTACCGTGAAAACGGCGTGTGGCGGCTTCAAAGCATCTACTATTTAATTACGATGATGCACCGGTTGGGCGCTTCCCAGCAAAAACTTATTACTATGTATCGCACCCTAATCCGGCAGGATAAAGTGTGAGTCAGCACATTAGCAAGACACGGTAGCCGCTTCTCTATAGTATGGCTTGCAAGTTACTGCTCACTTCAACTGGACTGCTTGCCACAAAAAACTAAAACGTTCTTTAGCGGCGGGCAATAGAATAGGGCGGTTCTATATTGCGCTGTAAAGTCAACTCGAAAGAGTCGAGGTTGAGGGCCGCTAGGTGAGACAGTTCGGGGTTGTGCCGGTACACGCAACCCGTATCAAGGCTGATAACCTGGGCTTGAGTTCGGGCTTGGCGCTGCACTTCGGCCGTGGGCGTAGGTACGTGGCCGTGTAGCAGCCGCCGGCCCTGCATACGGGCGGCATCGAAGGCGAATTGCTTGATGTTGAGCATCGTGTGCCAGTCGGTGCGCATTCGGTCGGGAGGCAAACGGAAGTTGTAGCCGGCGTGTACCAGCGTGAAGCCTGGAATGTCGAGTTGGTAAGGCAAGTCATCAAGCCAGGCTAAATAGGGGGCCGGAATATCTTCGGGGCGAGTCACGCCGAAGCTTTCCAAGGTAAGCTGCCGGTCGGCAGCCGAGGCCCACGTGAGGTCATGAAAGCCTCGGGCGGCATCAAGCAGTTCTTGGTCGTGGTTGCCGCGCAGGCAATACACCCGCAACCCCCGTTTCGGCAGCGCCATCAGGTAGTCGAGTACCCCGCGGCTGTCGGGCCCTTTGTTGACGTAGTCGCCGAGTACAAATAGCTCGTCTTCCGGCAATAGCTTTAGTTCGTGCTCCAGTAAGTGTTGAAAGGTTTGCAGGCAGCCATGCAAGTCGGTGGTAACGTAGCGGGCCATAAGTATCAGAACAGAGCAAGAGGACGGAAGAACGGCAGCCAGTGAACTACGCCACAAGATGCGCTTGCTAGGACAACAACACTAACTCGCTCAGAAAAAAGGCGCCTTCCCGAGGTGGAAGGTGCCTTTTTACGTGTCAGCTGGCCTTAGCTATAAGGGGGCTTATCCAGCTCAGGCTTATCGAGGTTGCGGTTGGGGTGGCGGGTACCGGCATCCTCGGCTTCCTGCTGAAGTTGCTCTTCGGTTTGCTCGTCCCGGTCGTTTACGGGCAAGTTGCCAGCGGCTTTAGGCTGCTCGCTTTGCGTTGGGCTGCCGTGGTTTTCTTTGGACTGGTGGTTGGTATTATTGCTTTTGTAGGGCATGGCTGTGGAAGTTTAAGGTGATGAGGTAGAGCAACAGATTAAGACGCTTCCGATTAGCTTACGGCTATTGGTCGATGGCCGTATCAGTAGCGTTGGGGTCGGTGAGGTCGGCGTTGGTGCCTTGGCGGGCCAGCACGTCGTTGTTGGGCTGCGGCTGTTCCATTTGGCCCATGCCTACCCTTGAGTTGGGGTCTTGCATTTCGTCGGGGCCGGAACGGGCGTCGTCGGCATCCAGCTCATCAACGGGGCGGCGGGCTTCAATCGGGACGTCATCGGCAAGCAGATCGGGGTCAGGAATGTCCTCGTTGGAGAGAACGTCGCGGCCTTGTTCGTCGGAGCGGATATTGTCGGGAGGAAGGTCGGTGGCATCGGCATTGCGGTTTACCCCAAGGGCCGTAATGCCGGTACTAGAGTCGGTGCCGTAGCCTTCCTTGCCTTCCCGGTTACCGAAGCCCCCCCGGGCATCTTCGTTCTTGGGTGGGTCGCCACCGGGGGTGATATGGCCAGCGGCCAGTTCCTGGTCGGTAGTATCGTCGTTGATAACGCGGACGGGACGATTTTTAGGGTCGATAGCCATAGGAGTTGTAGACTCTTGATGGAGAGGTAGGAAAGTAATGTGTACTGTGGTTTGCGAATTTGGGTTTAGGTTCAGATGCTACATCTGCTTTCGCGCCTGCTTTGTGTTGGGTTTGAAGATTCTAGCAAGTATCTGTCCTTACCACCTACATTCGTTTTCAATCCTGCTATCATCTGCTTCCATGCTCACCACGCTACCACCTATCCGCTCTGTCGAGTGTTTGCGCCAGCATCTTGAAGCGGGTCAGTCGTTGAAATATGTGTTTTTCTGGGGCTATATCGGCCAGCCAAGTGGGGCCGTGGGCAAAGAGTGTTTCAGCCAATGGTATCCGGCAGCTTTCACTCTCGATGGCAACACCTATGCTACCACTGAGCATTACATGATGGCCGAAAAAGCCCGCTTGTTCGGCGACGATGCTACCCGCCTCGCCATTCTCAAGGCCACTCATCCCAACGAAGCCAAAAAGCTAGGGCGCACTGTACAAAATTTTGATGAGAGCATTTGGGATGCTGCTCGCTTCGACATTGTGGTACAGGGCAATGTCGCCAAGTTCAGCCAGCACCCGGCGCTACGGGAGTTTCTTCGGCAGACCGGCTCCCGCGTCCTCGTCGAGGCTAGTCCTGTTGACACCATCTGGGGCATTGGACTGGCGCAAGATAGCCCGCACGCCAGCGACCCCACTGAGTGGCAAGGCCTCAATCTGCTAGGCTTTGCCTTGATGGCAGTACGAGAACTGCTTAAATAAGCAACCGGCCCGCCGAGCTTTGGCCCCATAAACCGAGATATAAATCTGATTGCTAACAACATAGCTGATACCCGGATTTTTGCTTTACTTGCCAGCATCCTCTCCACTTCAGCTCGAACTCATGGCTCAACCACTGTCCTCATCCGAAGCGGAAACCCGCCAATGGGCGCTGTTTCTGCATCTGTCGCTGCTGGCCGGGGTACTGGTACCAGGCGCGGGCTTTATCTTGCCAATCGTGCTGTGGCAGATCAAGAAAGACGAGTTGCCCGGCATCGACGCGCACGGCAAGGTGGTAGTCAACTGGCTGCTCAGTGCCTTGCTTTATGGCGTCATCAGCGGGATGCTGGTGTTTGTGCTCATCGGCTTTCCGTTGTTGGGCGTGCTGGGGTTGCTGTCGGTGATATTTCCCATTATTGGAGCTGTAAAAGCCAACGACGGCGTGCTGTGGCCGTACCCGCTTTCCATTCGCTTCTTCACGTAGCCGCCCAACTGTAGGCTATCTAGAACGCAACGACTAGTAATTAGTAATTATTCAAAACGCTAGACACCTTAGTTCTACGACCTTGCTAAGTGCTTGTCTAACAGTGAATCATGTCCCGTCTATGTGGATTGAACAAGACAATGCCCTCACTCGCACGTTCCGCTTCCCCAATTTCAAAACGGCTTTTGCGTTCATGACGGACGTAGCTGCCGCCGCCGAACGGCTCGACCATCATCCGTGGTGGGCCAACGAGTATAGTACCGTCGAATTCCGGCTGCGCACCCACGACACCGGCAACACCGTAACCAAGCGGGACCATCGGCTGGCCGAAGCCATCGACGAATTGGCCGAACAACACGGGGCCAAGCCGTAAGAAGTAGCGGGAAGCGCCGCCTGCACGCATTGCTGCTGACTGCTGCGCCGTTGCGCCAGAGTTGTCCGACGGTACCGCAGGCGGCGCTTCCCGCTACTTCTCACTTGCCGCTTTCCTACCTTTGCGTCTATGTCAGAACCCACCCCGACGCTACTCTACCTAGTCCCTACTCCTATCGGCAACCTCGAGGATATTACGCTGCGCGCTATTCGGGTACTAGGCGAAGTGGATACGGTGCTGGCCGAAGATACCCGCACCAGCGGCCGCCTACTCCAGCACCTGGGGCTGAAGAAGCCCATGCTTAGCTACCATCTTCACAACGAGCACCAGCAAGTACAGCGCCTGCTAGAACGACTGGAACGCGGCGAAACCATGGCACTTGTCTCGGATGCAGGCACGCCCGGAATTTCCGACCCGGGCTTTTTGTTGGTAAGAGAATGCCTGGCACGAGGAATCAAAGTGGAATGTTTGCCGGGCGCTACGGCGTTTGTGCCGGCGCTACTCAAGTCAGGCTTCGGGGCCGAGCGGTTTTCGTTCGAAGGGTTTTTGCCGGTGAAAAAGGGCCGCCAAACCCGCTTGCGCGAGCTACTTCCGGAAACTCGCACCATGATTTTCTACGAGTCGCCGCACCGGATAGTGAAGACGCTGGAGCAACTGGCCGAAGCACTGGGGCCCGACCGGCAGGCGTCGGTGAGCCGAGAGCTAACCAAGTTGTTCGAGGAAACGGTGAACGGCACCTTGGCGGAGCTAGCCGCAAACTTCGCGGCCCGCACCAGCATCAAAGGAGAAATTGTACTAGTAGTTCAGGGCCAAAAAGACCTTAAAGAAGAACGTCGTGCTGACTAAACCTTCTGTATCCGTATCAGAAATACCCGTGGCCTCGGTCACTGGCGCCTCGGCGCGTCTTGCGTATTTGCAGCCGAGCTTGTTGGCTTTGTTAGGAGCCGGGCTATTGTGGCTAGGCTGGCCGGTGCACCCTGCAATGCTGGCAGCGGTGTTGCTGGTGGCCTGGGTGCCCTATCTACGCATGGAGCAGCTACTCACGCAGCGCGGCGCTAGTGGCTGGAAAGTGTTTCGCTACACGTATTTGTTGCTGGTGCTGTGGAATGCCTTCACTACGTGGTGGGTGAGCTTCAGCACGTTAGGCGGCGGTATTGCCGCTGTGGTGCTAAATGCACTGCTGATGTGCCTTCCCACCATGGCCTTCTACCACACCAAGCGGCTGGCCGGCCCCAAGCTCGGCTACCTCTCGCTGCCCATCTACTGGATTGCCTTCGAGCAGCTACATCTGCATTGGGACCTGACCTGGCCCTGGCTCACGCTCGGCAACGGCTTCGCGCAAGCCAATCAATGGGTGCAATGGTACGAGTATACCGGCTTTCTGGGGGGCTCGTTGTGGATATGGGTGGTGAGCATTCTGGTGTTTCGCGCCTGGTTCGGGTTACAAAGTGCAACGCCCTCTACTCGTGGCAGCCAGCCTTCTGGTATCCATCAGTCTAGTGGAGCTCCGCTTAGTCGGCCGTTGGCGGCGCGTTGGTTGGCGCCGATAGTGGCCGTGCTCCTGCCTGTTCTTCTCTCGTATTTCATTGGGGCAACCTATCAGGAGAAAGGTGAAACGGCCGAGGTAGTGGTTGCGCAGCCCAACGTAGACCCGTTTCTAGAGAAATTCAGCAGCAACCCCAACTTTATTCCCTACGACCAGCAACTCAACCGCCTGATTAGCCTTACCGAGCAGCAACTGACGCCCCAAACCCGGCTAGTACTCTGGCCCGAAACGGCGCTGGAAGAATCGTATTTCGAGCAGACCTTCGAAACCAATCCCAAAGTAGTACGCCTCCGCAGCTGGCTCGCGCAACACCCTGGCATCGAGCTGATTACGGGCATCACCAGCATCAAGATGTACGGCAGCAACAAGGAAACGGCTACCCCTACCGCCCGCTTTCGCGACGACCTTGGGTACTATGACGTCTTCAACACGGCGGTTCACTTCCCGAGTGCGGCCGCGCCGGTTACGTTCTACCACAAGTCGCGCCTGGTGCCGGGCGTGGAGAAAGTACCCGTGGCGCTTACCAAGCTAATTGCCAACATCGACTTGGGTGGTACGGTGGGTTCGTACGGCAGCCAAACGGAGCGCACTGTGTTCGAAACCACCACCCCGGCCTTGCGCCTCGCTCCTTCTATTTGCTACGAGTCGGTGTATGGCGACTTCATGGCCGAATACGTCAAGAACGGAGCTACGCTCATTGGCATCATCACCAATGATGGTTGGTGGAGCGACTCGCCCGGCCACAGGCAGCACTTCCAATACGCCACGCTCCGCGCCATCGAAACCCGCCGCGACATTGCCCGCTCCGCCAATACCGGCATTTCGGGCTTTATCAACCAGAAGGGCGAAGTCCTGACGCGCACCGCCTGGTGGGTACAAGCCGTTAGCCGCCACACCGTACACCTCAACCAAGAACTAACTTTCTATGTGCAGCACGGCGACCTAATCGGGCCAGCCACGCAGGTGTTGGCGGTGTTGCTGTTGGCCTTTGTGCTGGTGCGGCGGTTCAGTAAGAACGTAGCGTAGCTTTGGTTTGTGTCATACAACATCTGACCACCAATCAGAATGCGGAAAACGGCTCAGCTCAGAAGCCCCAAGACAGAAGTAGTCAGGCTGATGCTTCACGCCACCGAGAATGGCGTATACTTGTTTGGCTATGACAGGCTAGACGACACAGAATGTTTGTGGGACTTGTGGTACGAAACTGTTGCTGACGCTGAAGCCACGACTTTAGCAGAGTACGATGTTGCTGCTACTGACTGGGTGGTTATTTCGAACCCGTTAGAACATTGTCAGCAAGACTGGATTGCGCCCGTACGTATAGAAGGTCGCGCTGAAGGTAGCCCGCAATGGGGGAGCTATGAAAAGCTAGTGGATGGTCAGTGGATTCCCTTTAATTCGCAGCACTGATTCGACTATTTATCTGATATCACCACGGCACAAGTGTATGCTTCTGCCTTATTTCGCCTTATGGATTTCAATCAACTCAGCTTTCAGCTAGCCGCCGTTACTCGCCATGCGGGTCAGTTTATTCGCCAAGAAGCCGCCACCTTCGACCGGGGCCGCGTCGAAACCAAAGGCCTGCACGACTTAGTGTCCTATGTTGACAAGGAAACGGAGAAGCTGCTCGTAGCTGGGCTGCGCGAGTTGCTGCCCGAGGCCGGCTTTATCACCGAGGAAGGCACCGAGGGCGCTGAGCAAGCCGACGAATACAACTGGATTATCGACCCGCTCGACGGCACCACCAATTTTGTGCACGGCCTGCCTTGCTACTCCGTGAGCGTGGCCCTGATGCACCACCAAGAGCTGGTAGCCGGGGTAGTGTACGAAGTGAACCGCGACGAATGCTTCCGGGCCGCCCTCGGCTCCGGGGCCTTCTGCAACGAAATTCCGATTCACGTCAGCGACATTCCTGATCTTGGTGGCTCCTTGGTTGCCACCGGCTTTCCCTACTACCAATTCGGACAGTTGCCCAGCTACTTGCAGTTATTAGGTGCCTTCATGCAACGCTCGCACGGGGTTCGTCGCCTGGGGTCCGCCGCCGTCGATCTGGCCTATGTAGCAGCCGGGCGCTTCGAGAGCTTCTTCGAGTTCAACCTGAACTCCTACGACGTAGCCGCTGGTATCCTGCTCGTGCGCGAAGCCGGGGGCCGCGTCACGCAGTTTCTGGAGGACGGCGACCCTGTTTTTGGTCGGGAGCTAGTAGCCAGCAACGGCCACATTCACCAGGAAGTGCAAGACACTGTTCGAGAGTTCTGGCAGGTGAAGGCGTAGCTTGGACTAACGCCCCCTCCAAAGCTCGTGCTGAAACTCAAGCTAGCTTGCCTCGCTTTTGAAAAGGAGCGAAGCAGTGAGGTAAACTTTTCCTGCCATGTTGTAGTTTTGCTGGCATCATGTGGATTCAGACAGTCATCATTGTTCTGCTTTTTGCCGGGGCCTCCTTTTACGTAGGGCGCATTTTCTGGCGGGCCTTTTTTGATAGATCCTCGACGGGCTGCGCCAAGGGCTGTGGTGGCGCTTGCGGTACTATCGACGTTGACCGGTTGCAACGCACGATTGAGGCGGCAGCTAGTCGCACTACAAAGTAGCTAGGTATTTCACTTTCTATATTTTTGGCAACCTGCCCCCGTACTGGCTCCGTATAGCCGGTACGGGGATTTGTTTTAACGCCCTCTTAATGCTTCAGCTTTCCAACCGAACTCTACCATCATGCAAGACAAAGAAGAAGAACGCTCACTCATGAAAGTGGAAGAGAAGCTCAGTAAGGATGGTTTCACTGCTGATTTTCGTGTGTCTGAAGGTCGCCTGCACACCCTCAGCGAAGAGCGGAGCAAGAGCTATGCCCCCAACGAGGTAGTTATTGTAGACTTCTACCGCTTTGAGGGCGAGAGTGACCCGGATGACATGTCTATTCTGTATGCCCTTGAAACTGCCGATGGCGTTCGGGGTACCATTTCCTCGGCTTACGGCGTGTACGCCGACACCGATACCGACGATTTCCTCAAGCAAGTCGAAGACTTAGGCAAGAATTTAAAGAAAGAGCACAAATAAGCTTCTTCTGCCTGTCATCATTGCCCCTAGAGTGCGCCCCGAACTGCTTCGGGGCGCACTCTGCTGTTTCTGCTCTTCCCAATCTCGACTACAACAATGAAGACTGCTCTTCCCACCCACCCACTCCGCACCGCTTCCGACCTCGACCCACTCATGCAAGCCATTGGCAATGCGCGTATTGTATTGCTTGGCGAGGCCTCGCACGGCACGGCCGAATACTACTCCTGGCGCTCGACCATCTCCAAGCGACTAATCCAAGAGAAAGGCTTTCAGTTTATAGCGGTGGAAGGTGATTGGCCGGATTGTTTCGAGGTGAATGCCGCCATTAAAAAGGACGAGGTGACGTATGGCTCGGTACCCCAATTGCTGCGCACTTTCAACCGCTGGCCTACTTGGATGTGGGGCAATTGGGAAATTGCGGGCCTCGTAGAATGGCTGCACGCGCACAACCGCCAACAGCCAGTTGAGCAGCGAGTGGGTTTCTACGGGTTGGATGTGTACAGCTTGTGGGAATCGTTGCAGGAGATACTGCACTACGTGGAGAAGCAAGGCGACGGGGCCGTACAGGCGGCGCAAAGAGCTTTCCAGTGCTTCGAGCCCTACGGCAACGACCCGCAGGAATATGCCCAGGCTATTGCCTTCGTTTCCGACGATTGCCAAGACGAAGTAACTGATATGTTGCGCGCTCTGCGCAAGCAAACGGCTACCCAGCACCCCGATGGGCTAGCCGACCGGGAAGCGAAGTTTGGAGCCGACCAAAACGCGCTGGTGGCCGTAAATGCCGAGCGCTACTACCGGGCCATGCTGCGCGGCGGCTCCGCCTCTTGGAACGTGCGCGACACCCACATGATGGAAACTCTCACCCGACTGCTCGACCTGCACGGCCCCGACAGCAAAGCCATTATTTGGGAACACAACACCCACGTCGGCGATGCCCGCTACACCGATATGCGCCGCGAAGACATGGTGAACGTTGGGCAGCTAACCCGGGAGGTATACGGCCGCGAAAACGTGTTTATTGCGGGTTTCGGCTCGTACGAGGGTTCCGTTATTGCCGGCAGAAAATGGGGCGCCACTCCCGAAAAAATGACCGTGCCCGCCGCCCCGCGCGACTCATGGGAGCACCAACTTCATCAGCAGCTAGCCGGCGACAATGCCCTGTTGCTTTCCTCGGAGCTGCATGACCAAAAAGCCCTTCAGCAACCCATCGGGCACCGGGCCATTGGCGTAGTGTACCGGCCGGAGTTCGAGCGATTCGGCAACTACGTGCCCTCCATCATCCCCGACCGTTACGACGCTTTCCTGTTCATTGACCAGACGCAGGCGCTCCACCCGCTCCCCACGCACGCCGACGAAAACACTCCCCCGGATTTGTATCCGTCAGGTGTATAAGAGGTCTTGGCTTTATGCTACGCGCCCGATAACTAGAGGGTAGGCGGTATGCAAACAGGGTAAAACGGGTCTTTTCTGTTTTATTTCTGCTCGCTGGAGCTTACTGATTGCGCTGCTAGCTGCTCAAGCGTACGCGCCGGTATATCGAGCGTTCGGATAGGGTACAGAATCACAATTCCTGCTCAGTTAGTCCGCCCGTTCAACCAACCCATTCACTCAGCCCCACACTTTGGTGCCTTGGGTGCAATTGCGGCACATTTCGATTTGGTCGCGGCCTTTGAGCAAGGAGGCCCGGAAGTCGCGGTACTGGGTGCCGTGCCAGAGTTGGCGGAAAGTTTGCGCTTGTAAGTCGCCGAGGCGATACTCCGCATCTTTATCGAAGCAGCAAGGCACCACCAATCCGTCCCAAGTGACGACGCAGCTGTGCCACATTTTCCAGCAATGGTTGCGCAGCCGGTTCTTGATTTGCCAGGTGCCGTTGCCCGTATTTTCGTAGCGCGAGTAGTAATCGATGGTAGGAATAAGCGGGGAGCCGTTTTGATAATCGTAGATCTGTGCGGTTTTAAACCACACATCATCCACGCCCATTTCACGGGCCAGCTGCCGGGCGTCTTCCATCTGATGCTCGTTGGGGCGCACCACCAGAAACTGAAACACCACCCGCGGCGTACTCGACTTCAGTTCCTTGCGCCACCGGATCAGGTTGCGGGTGCCTTCCAATACCTTATTAATCTTGCCGCCCACGCGGTATTGTTCGTACACCTCCTGCGTGGTGCCATCCAAGGAAATAATCAGCCGGTCGAGCCCGCTTTCCACAGTGCGGCGGGCATTAGAATCGTTGAGGTAGTGGGCGTTGGTGCTCGTGGCGGTATAGATGCCTTTGCGAGAGGCATAGTTCACTAACTCCAGAAAGTTGGGGTGCAGATACGGTTCGCCTTGGAAATAGAAAATCAAGTACCACAGCCGGGCGGCTACTTCATCTATGGTCTTCCGGAACAGCTCATCTGGCAACATCCCAGTCGGGCGCGTGAAGGAACGCAAACCACTTGGGCACTCCGGGCAGCGCAGGTTGCAGCTAGTAGTCGGCTCGAAGGACAACGCCACTGGCAGCCCCCAATGCTGGGCTTTGCCCGTTAGTTTGCTTAGCGCATATCCACCTAGTACCTGGGCCGTATTCCACACCCGGCGCGGAGTAGCTTTCGATAAGAAATTCAGCGAATCAGTGAGCAGAGAAGCCATAGCTCCGTAAAGGTAGACCGTAGACGCCTAACACTACTTACAAGCCAAGCTGTAAGAAGCCGCCAAGCCTCATTATGGCAACTTGACTCGTAGCTATAGCGCACATCTTGCAACTAATTTTGTTAGCAAAAACCTAAACAACTTGGCGGCCGTATAAGGATCTACATCTATAGTTGACGAGCCATGAAAATTCAAGTTGAAGAAGGCCAGGATAAAGGTTTTCTACCCGACGGCCGCCATACGGTCGAAATAACTGACATTCAAGAAGGGACCAGTGAGCACCAGAACGTGCCGTTCTTTGCGGCCCGCATGGAGAACGAGGACGGCTTTGTTACGCAGCGGTTCTACACTTCTCCCACCGCTATGCCTATTCTACTTTCACTCTATGCCGCTGTTGGCATTCATCCTGAAGCCGGCAAAGACCTTGATACCAAGCAACTGCTAGGCAAAAAGGTATCGATAGAAGTAGGTGAGCATAACTATGCCGACCCCGCCTCCGGTAATGAACGCAGAATCAAGCAGGCTACTGGTTTCCGGACGGCCTAATCCACTGCTGCCTTACTAGCTACTGCGCAAAAGCGCCTCTCGTTGCTTCGAGAGGCGCTTTTTGTGTTAAGCTTGTTGAAATCAACTCCCACTATTTCGCTGTGGCTTCGGAAGGCATCAGGCTAGTATAGGTGCTGGCTTTACCGAATGATTCCTTGATTTCGTCGATGGCGGCGTGGCTGCTCAAACGCTTGGGTTTGGTGTTGAGGAAACTACCATCTTCGGCTAGCAAAAAGTAAGCTGGCACATCTTCCAACGCATACGCACGGGCTATTTGCGACCGAAGACCACCGTTTTGGTGTACCTGGATTCCAGCCAGCTTCTTGCCTACTACCAGTTGCTTCCAGGCGCCCTCGTTGTCATCAAGCGCAATGTTGATGAACACAATATTCTTGCCTTCAAACTTGCGAGCGAGTTCGGCGGCGTACGGCAAGTCGCGCAAACAGAGGCCGCTGGTCGTGCGCCAGAAGTTCAGATACACCAACTTGCCTCTAAAATCCTGAAGCCGCACGGTGTCGCCGTTCGCAGCTACCAGCTTGAAATTGGGAGCTGGGGAGCCAATAGCAAACGCCTTATGGGTTTCGAAATCGTGCTGAAGCACCGGGAAGTAGCGGTTGTTGGTGTCTATCGTCTTGAAGTCGGCCAGCATGGCGGCCGACTGCTTTACGTGCCCAAACCGGAACGACTCCTGTAATATGCGCCCCATGATGATGGGCCGCACAATACCGCTGAGTTGGGTTTTAGCCACATCGTAGCAGACTTGATAAAAATCGGGAAACGTGCGCTGCTTACCGCTTGCCGTGGCCGCATGGTGTACATAGTTCAGCAAGAATTCCTGATACGTCTCACTTCGCATAGCCGCCTCGCTGTTGATGAGGGTCTTATCGTTCAGGAAGTCGTAGTACGTAGGCGTCATCTTTAAGCGGCCTTCGGTGGCTACAATCTGCTCCCGCAAATCCTGAAAGGTGAGCCGGTCGTTGGCGTAGCTGTAATCTATTTCAGCTTGAGCGTACTTTTTGAAAGCCTCACTAAAATGGTTGTCCTCGGTGGCATGAGCTAGAAATTTCTTTTCCTGTTTGCGGCGATAATCGAGAAACGAAAGAAAACCTGCCTCATAAAGCATGATGTTTTCGGGAAGGACCTGAAACCCCTCGTTTTCCACGAATTGCTCGTCGATTTCGGTGAGGTAGGTGTTGGCTTCCGAGCCGCGGCCTTTATAGCGGACGGTGCTTGCCATGTCGCTGCCTTTAAAGCGGATGTCCATGGCGTCACCGGGTTCCAAGAAAAGGTCGGTTACGTCGTCACCGTGCACGAGGTCGGCGCGGGCCGGGCCATCAAGCTTGAGCGCCATCTGAAACTCGCCCTTATCGTTGATACGAGCGTAGGTGATTTGCTCTTTCGGATCTAAGGGATTTTCACGTACGGACACAGCTACGGTGTCCGAGGTGCGGCCTGTCACTTTGCCCGTAAGCGTAACAGTACCTTGCGCCTGAGTCCCAAAAGATAAGGCTATCAAGCCGGCAGCTAGGAGGCTCCCCTTTAAAAAGCGAATAGCATGTGACATGGAAGCAGGAGTTTCAAGCTCTTAACATGGTAATAATATCACGAACGTAGGCTAGAACAAAACTCGCGTTTGTTCTGTCTTCGCGGTATAAGTCAATTGGCGAATCGAAGATAAGGCATTTAGATTGTGAAAGTCCAATCCATTTCGCGCCTTTTTTTCGTTAAGCGAGCGTAAGAGCTTGTTTTTGCATTATTATCCAAACAAACCCTCCAATACTGCATCAAGCCGGCTTGCAGGTTGCACTCGGATCCCATAGCGGGATAGATCAAGGCCTCGGGCGTTAAATTGAGAAATGTACATTTCAGCGAATCCAAGCTTCTCTGCTTCACTCAACCGCTGATCTAATCTGCTCACTGCCCGGATTTCGCCACTTAGTCCTACCTCGGCGGCCAAGCATACTTCGCCCCGAATTGGCAGGTCATTTAAGCTGCTCACAACAGCGGCGCAAACTGCTAAATCGAGAGCCGGGTCGTCAAGCCGCAAGCCGCCGGCAATGTTCAGAAATACATCGTGCTGACCGAGGCGCAAACCGCTACGTTTTTCGAGTACGGCCAGCAGCATGTTCAGGCGCTTGGCATCGAAGCCCGTGGAGCTACGCTGGGGTGTACCGTAGGTGGCGGGCGTCACGAGGGCTTGCACCTCTACTAGCAGTGGCCGGTTGCCTTCGAGCGTAGCCCCGATGGCCATACCACTTAGGCTTTCAGTGCGCTGGCTAAGCAGGATTTCACTCGGGTTGCTAACCTGCCGCAAGCCAGTACCTTGCATCTCGTAAATGCCAAGTTCGGAGGTGGAGCCGAAGCGGTTTTTGATGGTACGCAGGATGCGGTAGCTCAGGTGCCGGTCGCCTTCGAACTGCAACACGGTGTCTACCATGTGCTCCAGGATTTTGGGGCCCGCAATGGAGCCGTCTTTGGTGATGTGACCGATAAGCAGCACGGGCACGCCGGTTTCTTTGGCATACTTCAGCAACTCCTGGGTGCATTCGCGCACCTGGCTTACCGAACCCGCGCCACTTTCCACTAGCCCCGAGTGCAGCGTCTGAATAGAATCGACGATAACCACGTTGGGCTGGAGCTGGTCGATTTGCTTGAAGATGTTCTGGGTGTTGGTTTCGGTGAGGATGTAGCAGCCAGGATGTTGTTCACCGAGCCGCTCGGCCCGCATTTTGATTTGCTGCTCGCTCTCCTCGCCCGATACATAAAGCACTTTGAGCTGGCGCAAGGTCATGGCAATCTGCAACATGAGCGTGCTTTTGCCGATGCCTGGCTCGCCGCCAATCAGCACCAAAGAGCCCGGTACCAGTCCGCCGCCGAGTACCCGGTCCAGCTCACCGTCTTGGGTGAGCATGCGGGGTTCTTCCTCGAACAGAATGTCGGAGATGACGCGGGGCTTGGCGGCTTTGCTGGTGCCGCCCACACTGGTACTAGCTTTCCAGGCGTTGGCGGCCGTGGGTTCTTCTTTCTGAATAACTTCTTCGACGTAGGTGTTCCATTCGCCACAACTAGGGCAGCGGCCAATCCATTTAGCTGATTGCGCACCGCAGTTTTGGCAGAAGTATAGGGTCTTAAGCTTGGCCATTCGTGGGGGTTGGGAGGAATAGCTATAATGCCGAGGTAGGCAGAAAAGTTTGGTTGGAAACAGGTTTTAGATAAAGCGGCGCCAAGCTTTTCCGAACCGTTGTCCAAGCTGCCTGTTAGAGTGGCTGTTTAATTGCTAGCGGGCACGGGTAACGCCGACTCTTACTTGCTGACAGCGCGCAGAGGTGGGAGGTAAAGTAATTCCTGGCTTCGTGCGTCTCTTATCAGCAGAGTGCCTTCACTTGCAGAAAGGTGGCTATACAGGTGAGCACCAGAACGTGTAACTTAACCCAACGGCTTAAGACGAAAGCAGTAGGAGGCTCCCGCTCACTGTTCTGACCAGCGCAAGAGTTCCTTTGACAGCAGAGATACTTTGGTACCTTCAGCAGGACAGATTACTACCATCTTACCAAAGATGCTTCAGCGTCGCCTGGCCTGATGGTTTCTTCCATCAACTACCTCCCTATCATGTCCTCTACACTTACTGTCGCCGACTTTTCCGTAATACCGCTGCTGGCCGATTTACCGTCCGAAACGCTGGAATGGCTGATTGCACACGGGGAACGGCGGGACTATGCGGCGGGCCAGAGCATTCAGCAGCCCGGCGACCCGGCTGAATACATGGTAGCGCTACTGGCGGGTGGCGTCCAGTTCTACGCGCTGCGCAACGGCAACCGAGAGCCAATTTTCCGGGTGGAGGCGGGCCAAATCAGTGGGGTGCTGCCTTACTCGCGGCTCCAGACTATCAAGGGGTTGAGCGTAGCAATGGGGCCAACCACTGTGTATGCCCTGCACCGCAACTTATTCCCGGAGCTAGAGCGGGTGAGTCCGGAACTGGTGCAGCGGCTGGTAGGCCTGATGAGCGACCGGGCCCGCAACGAAGCGCGGGGCCAGGAGCGCGACGAAAAGCTTCGGGCTCTGGGCAAGCTGTCAGCCGGCTTGGCGCACGAACTCAACAATCCGGCGGCCGCAATTGTGCGGGCGGCGGAGGCGTTGGCCAGTCGATTGCACGAGGCTCCTACGCAGTTCGGCGACTTACTGTGCCACTGCCCTGAGCCAGCGGCCCTGGCCACCCTTACTACGCTGGCTGCCACCTCGCCACCCGTTGGGCCACCACTCTCGGGGCTGGCCCGGGCCGACCGCGAAGACGAATTGATTGACTGGTTGGACACGCAAGAGGTAGTTGACTCCTATTCGCTGGCGGCGGGTCTGCTAGATGCAGGCTTGGTGCCGGCGCAGCTCGAAGCCGCCACCGCGGCCCTGCCCGCGCCCGCGCGCCCGGCCGCCCTTACCTGGCTCTCGACCCAGCTCACTATGCTGCGGCTTATTCAGGATGTGCAAGAATCGGGCGGGCGCATCAGTACGCTGGTTGGCAACGTGAAAACCTACTCCCACATGGACCGCGCCGGTGGCTTTGCCCCGCTCGATGTGCATGCAAGTCTGGAAAGCACGATCAACATGCTTAGCTACCAGCTGCGCGAGAAAAACATCAGTCTCGTGCGCGACTACGCCCCGAGTTTACCTTCTATCAGCGGGCAGGTGAGCAGCCTCAACCAAGTCTGGACCAACCTGCTCGACAACGCCATTGACGCCTTGCCCCCCGGTGGCGAAATTACGTTGCGCACGCGCTTCGAAGGCGAAAATATCCGGGTGTTCGTCATCGACAATGGCCCCGGTATTCCCCCTGATATTCTGCCGCGCATTCTGGACCCGTTCTTCACCACCAAACCCGCCGGCGAAGGCACCGGCCTCGG
The DNA here is from genome assembly GCF_964242765.1 of uncultured Hymenobacter sp. Lineage (NCBI taxonomy): Bacteria > Pseudomonadati > Bacteroidota > Cytophagia > Cytophagales > Hymenobacteraceae > Hymenobacter > uncultured Hymenobacter sp. Next base: position 7,868 of record NZ_CAXTBM010000015.1, on the reverse strand, counting down.
CCTCGATATTGCCTTGCGCATCGTGGAAAACCACAGGGGCAAGTTGGAGGTCCGCTCCGAGCCCAACCACACCGAGTTTTGTGTTTGGCTGCCGGTAGGACTACTAGAGTAACAGGTTGCAGCTACGCGCGGAAGTTGACTTGCGATGCGCAACCGTTTATCTTATAAGCAGATATTTCTTGACTTTATAGAGTTACTCGCCAACAGACAGCTACTTTGCCAGTCGTTTCCGGTGCTTTCACGCGTCTGGACTTATACACCTTCTTGAGCTATCTAAGCAATCAAATTGGTATTCAAGCAACCCGGTAAGGGTTTCACTCCTTACTCAGTTACTCATCGCTGTTACTCTTTCACATGAATAAGAAACCTATTATTCTGGCCGTCGATGATGATGCGCAGGTGCTGAATGCGGTTGACCGAGATTTGCGCAGCGAATTTCGGCGTGACTACCGTGTGCTGCGGGCTGGGTCGGGTCAGGAAGCCTTGGAAACGATGCGGGAGCTGCGGGCTCGGGAAGAGCCGCTTGCCCTGATCTTGGCCGACCAGCGCATGCCCGGCATGGAAGGTGTGGAGTTGCTATCGGAGGCGCGCACTATTTTCCCTGATGCTAAGCGGGTGTTGCTTACCGCTTACGCCGACACCGAAGCGGCTATCCGGGCCATCAACAATGCCCGCCTCGACCACTACCTGATGAAGCCCTGGGACCCGCCCCAGCAGCTCTTGTATCCCACTCTGCACGATTTGCTGGCTGCTTGGCAGCGCGAATACTCACCTAAGTACAGCGGATTGCGGCTCATTGGCTTTCAGTGGTCGCCGCTGTCACACGAAATCAAGGATTTTCTGAGCGGTTACATGGTCGGCTTTCAGTGGCTGGATTTCGAAAACAATCCCGAAGCGCAAGAACTGCTGACGGCCAAAGGCCTCACTGCCGCCGACCTGCCCTTGGTCATTTTCGAAGATGGAACCGTTATTCCTCACCCATCCAAAACCGACCTGGCGCAGCGCATGGGCCTTACGGTCACGGCCAAGCAGGAGCTGTACGATGTGGTGGTGATTGGAGCCGGTCCGTCGGGCTTGGCGGCAGCCGTTTATGGTGCTTCGGAAGGCCTTAGAACACTGATAGTCGAGCGGCAAACCTTTGGAGGACAGGCCGGTACTAGCTCGCGCATCGAAAATTACCTTGGTTTCCCAACGGGCCTGAGCGGCGCCGAACTGGCCCACCGCGCCTGGGCCCAGGCGGTGCGCCTCGGCGCCGAAATTCTGGCGCCCCAAGAAGTGGTTGACCTTTGCGTCCAAGATGGCTATAAAGTCCTGACCCTCACCGATGGCAGCAAGGTGCGCACCCGCGCCGTGGTGCTCACTACCGGCGTCAGCTACCGCACCCTCGACGTGCCGGGCATGGACCGCCTCAGTGGTGCGGGCGTGTACTACGGCGCCGCTCGCACCGAGGCCCGCTCCTGCGACCAGCAGGACGTTTACATTGTGGGGGGTGGCAACTCGGCGGGGCAGGCCGCCATGTACTTGGCAACCTATGCTCGCCGCGTGTTCATCGTCATTCGGGGGGTGTCGTTGGCGGCTTCTATGTCGGCTTACCTGATCGAGCAGATTGGCAACACGCCCAACATCGAAATTCTGCCCTTCACCGAAGTAGTGGAAGTGTGCGGCAAAGACCATCTCGAAGACGTGGTCCTGAAAATCAACGGAGAATTCGAGAAGCGGCCGGCGCGTGCTTTGTTTGTCTTTATCGGGGCGAAACCCAGCACTGAGTGGGTCCGCAGCACCATTATCTGCGACAACAAGGGCTTCGTGCTCACCGGCCGCGACCTAGTAACGGACCCGCGCTACGCCGCATCCTGGAAGCACAACCGGGAACCTTACCTGCTCGAAACCTGCGTCCCCGGCGTGTTCTCGGCCGGCGACAGCCGAGCCGGTGCCATGGCCCGCGTGGCATCCGCCGTGGGCGAAGGCTCCATGGCCATCAAGTTTGTGCACCAGTATCTGGATGAGTAAACAGAAGCCACAGTTCATAGCAAGTCGTGCTGTTAACTGTTGCCTCTAGCTTGGTGGCGCGTGAACGAGAGTGGACAGGACGCTCCAACACTCTCATTATTTCAAAAAGCAGAGGCTATAGCATAAGCCACGGCGAGCATCAATGGCAGCGTGGACGAAGCCACGGCCGCTGGGAAACGACGCAACGTGAATTATTCCTTGATTTAATTTACTTGGAAACGCGAAGAAAATAGTGGCTTGGTAATGCTCTGATTTTAGGCTTCCTGGTGACGTGCTACCGCGTTTTCGGTGGAAACTTGCCCGTAGAAACCTCTTCGTAAGCAGATGGAAACAGTTGAGTACCGAAAACACTAAAGCACCTCAGTAGGTATGTAAGCGGTGCCCTATAAGTTGTAGGGCGCTATTAGCTGATCTAGTGCCTCCATTATTATGTCTCTTTCTACTTCGTTCCGGCTGCGCGCTTCAAGTTGCGCGGCGGCGTTGACACTGCTTGGTGGCTGCGAGATTTTAGAATTCAGTCCCAACGCGTACAACGGGTCGAAAGACCAAACCAATCTAACGGCCAAGCACTTGGCGCGCCTCGCGGCCAACCCGCTGCCACCCGGCGACACGCTGCGCTTTGTGTTTTCGGGCGACTCGCAGCGCTTCTACGACCACGCCGAAAACCTGGTCAAGAGCGTGAATCAGCAGCAGGGACTGTCGTTGATGGTAATTGCGGGCGACATATCGGATTTCGGGCTGGCGCGGGAAATGCGCTGGATAGACGAGCGGCTGAGCAAGCTCAACATCCCGTACCTAACGGTCATCGGCAACCACGACCAAGTGGGCAACGGCCGGGAGGCTTACCAGCACATTTTTGGCCCCCTGAACTACTCGTTTGTATACGGCGACACCAAGTTCACCTTTATCGACACCAACAGCCGCGAATACAACTTCAATGGCAAGATTCCCGATGTGCCGTGGCTGCAGCAGCAAGTAAATAACCTGCAAGGCGCCAAACGGCAAGTGGTGATGTCGCACGTGCCGCCAGATGATGGCGACTTCGATTCGCGACTAACACCGGCTTATACCAACACGTTGGCTACGGCGCCCAAGCTGTTGTTTGAGTTGAATGGCCACCGGCACTCGTTTCGGATTGGTCAAACGTTCAATGACGGCGTGACTTACATCAACTCCGCTTCCTTCGAGCGAGACCAATACATTATTCTGACGGTTTGGAACGATGCCAACGACCAGCCGCAGTACCGCCTGAAAACCGTCCGCTTCTGATGCGCCAGTTCTTTACTCTGCTGCTGCTGAGTGCAGCAACGCCGGCGTTTTGCCAAGTTTCAACTACTGCGCCCGCCGCGTCGTTGGCTCCAGCTTTCGAGGCGCGACCTTGGTATCACCCCAGTCATGTGCAGGTGCAAACAGCCGGCGGCATGGGGTTGATAGCGGCGGGCGTGGGCTACACCACGCTGCGCGACCGGCTGGAGGCGGATGTTCTGGTGGGGTACGTGCCCGAAAAACACGCAGGCTCTACCCTTTCCATTGCCACTGTTAAGCTGCTGTACACGCCCTACACAGTGCCGCTGAGCGACAAGTTTGAGCTCCAGCCTCTCACCATCGGGATTTACGGAAGTTATACCCATAACACCATCAACGACGAAGTACGGGGGCAATACACCAAAGGCTACTACTGGTTTTCGACGGACACACGCATAGGACCCTTGCTCGGCGGCCGCCTTTCGTATCTGCGCCCCACGGCAATCCCCTCCGACCGCCAACGCCGTATTTCCGCTTACTACGAACTAGGCTCCAACGACTTGTATTTGGTTAGCATGTTCAGCAACGCCAACCGAAAATCGTTGAGTCCAGCGGATGTTCTCACGCTCGGGCTAGGCCTGAAGATGGATTTCTAGCCTTTGTTTCTCTGTCCTCAGTTACTGGAGTGTATGCTTTTTCCCATTCGGAAACCACTTTGCAGCTACTTGGCCTTATCGGCTGGCTTAGTTGTAGCACATGCCGCGCACGCCCAGCGGGATGTGCCGCCAGCAGGCAAGGCGCCCTTCTTTCTGACGCTGCAAATGGGCGGCGGGGCTGGCTTGGTGGTTATTGGGGGCGGCGTGCAGCTGATGCACCAGAAGCTGGAGCCGGAGTTGCTGCTGGGCCGGGTACCGGGCCGGCTTAGCGGGCAGCCACTCACCATTTTCACGTTCAAAACCACCTACCTCCCGGTCCGGCCAACCTTCGGCCAGCATTGGCGCGCCAGTGCCGGGGTGGGCGGCTACGTCAATTATACGGCCGGCGCCACCATGCGCGACAGTCGCGACACAAAAGTCTATCAGCGAGGCTACTACTGGTTTTCTACTAAGGTCCGCACCGGCATTTTCGTGGCCCCGCGCCTCACCTACGCCGGCAGCCCGACCCTTGTCCACCCGAGCCCGCCGCGGGTATCAGGCTACGCCGAATTCGGCACCAACGACTTGTACTTGCTGAGCCGCCTGCCCAACAAAGGCGCTCCATCGTTCACCGAACTGCTTACGCTAGGCTTCGGCTCGAAAGCCAGTTGGTAAGTGGCCGACGGACGGCGTGGTGAATTGCCACAACCTTCAACTCTGTAAGGCCCGGCCCACTGCTTTATTCCTGGGCAGTTCTGGCCAGATACTTCTCTCTGGCCTCGGATAGCAAACGCAAAATGGTAGCACGCTGCCGAAGCAAGTTTTCCATGAGGGGGCGCTGCTGACGAAAGAGGCGCAACGCCCGTATTCGACGCACCCGGCTAGCCAGTTGGTTCCAATATGAGAGGGCATAGAAGCCCGTTAGAGGCAAGCTCAGGCCGTAGAGTGTGGTCCAGCGCCAATCCTGCGTGAAGTGGTGGACCAAGGCAATCTGGATGATGTAGCCGATGCTGAATGTAAGCATGCCCACTACCATCATAATGGGCGCCACAAATTCCACTTCCTTGGTGGCACGCTTGGCCACCACCGACGGCAGCTTATACGGTAGGTAGTTGTTCACGGCGCCGTACAGATACACCGGCAACCCCAGCCCTAGCTTCAGCACCGCCCGCAACGCCCGCTCCCCCCGCGTCCTTCCCTTCCGCTCCGACTCCAGTGCGTCGTCGGTGAGGCCGAGGCGCTTTAGCTCGCTTAAGTAGGCACTCAGGTGGGCACGGGCTTCGGTAAGGCGGCCGGGGTCGTGCTGGTCGAAGTAGGTTACGGCTTGGAGCAGCGTGCGACTAAGCTGGAAGTTGTCGTAGAGCGTGCGGGGGTCGTCTTCGATGAGGTGGCCCGTGAAGGTGCGCTCTAGCTGCTGCACCAGTTCGTCCTCGGCCGCGTCGCGCGTGATGACGAGGCGCTGTTCTAAGTGGCGGCGGAAGTCTTCGGTGAGCTGGTCGGCGGCGGCTAGCGGGTCTTGGCGGTACGCTTCGGCGTAGTCGGCCACTCGGATGGGCGGGGCCACGTTGATGAACACATCGGAGCGGAAGTGCTGCGGATCGAAGTAATTGATACCCACCGGCAACAGCCGCAAACCCAGCTTAAAATCGTGCCGCGCCTCCGCGCCGAGCGCAATGCGGGCGGCTCCGGTTTTGAGGGGCCGCAGGCGCCGCTCACTGATGCTGGTGCCTTCAGGAAAAATCATGATGGTGCCGCCCTTGCCCAGGTAATCGTAGCACTTACCGAAGGTGGCCTCGTTCTGAGCCGCCATCTGCTCGTTCGTGACCGGGGCGCCATCGGTCTCCACATCCTGGCGGCGGTAGATCGGAATCGAATTGCCGGACGTAAGGATGGCCCGCGAAATGGGGTTCTTGAAGAAAGTGCTCTTGGCTAGAAACGCAATAGACTCGCGCCGGTTGGCTGCTACCACCAGCGGGTCCATGAGCGTGTTGGGGTGGTTGCTGACCATGAGCAGCGGCCCCGGCGTCTGTAGCCGGTCCCGGTGCCTAATCTCGAGCCGACGAAAAAACACGCGCAAGGCCACCTGCACCAGGGGCTTCATAACAGTATAGAAGAGCATAGGCAGCAAGTACGGCGGAACCTAGCAAACGGCCAAGTTGACGCGAGGTTGAGCTTCGGGTACAACAAGCTAAGCTGCTCAGCTAATGCAGCGCCATAAGCTGTAGCGCGAAGCGCTGCCTCGCGTATCGTTGTAGGATTTATTTACGTCGCAACGAGCATCGGGCTACGATACGCGAAGCAGCGCTTTGCGCTACTACCTCTGCACACCCCTTGAACGCTGTAGAGACGCCATGCTTGGCGTCTCGGCGTCGAACAGTTGACACCTCGCTCTAACTAAACAACCTCAGCAACGCGGAGACGCGAAGTGTTGCGTCTCTACATTGGTCGCCTATTCAGTTAACTGAATTTGGGGTGCTACTTCAAGGGCGGCAGGTTTTTTTTGAACACATCCTGCAAGGCTTGCCGGGCGGCGTGGTAGCCACACATACCGTGCACGCCGCCGCCGGGCGGCGTAGACGACGAGCATAAGTAGATGCCTTTGGCCGAAGTCCGGTAGGGAGATGCGCGCAGCGCGGGACGGGTAAACAACTGGGTTACATCAAGGATGCCGCCGTTGATGTCGCCGCCGATGTAGTTGCTGTTGTAGTCCTCCATTTGGACGGTATCGAAGGTATGCCGGGCCAGTATCTGCTCCCGAAAACCAGGGGCAAACCGCTCCACTTGCTTTTCGATAACCTCGGTCCGGTCCACCCAGGAGCCGTTGGGCACGTGACAGTAAGCCCAGGCGGTATGTTTGCCAGCCGGGGCCCGGGTTGGGTCGAACAGGCTTTGCTGCGCCAGCAGCACAAAGGGACGCTCGGGATGTCGACCGTCGCTGGTTTGCTGCTCTGATGCGGCAATTTCTTCATACGTACCACCCAAATGCACCGTACCCGCCTGCCGGCATTCCGGCGCCGTAAAGGGTATCGGCCCATCGAGCGCCCAGTCGATTTTGAAGACGCCCATGCCGTAGCGGTACCGCTCTAGCTGCCAGCGGTACAACGACGAAAACTTGTGTCCCGCAATCTGAAGTAGTTGCCGGGGCGTCACATCGAGCAGCACGGCGCGGGCAGAAGGCAATTGCTCGAGCGACTTCACGTAGAAGCCGGTTTCAATTGTACCGCCTAACGACTTGAAATACGCAGTCATGGCATCGGCAATGGCCTGCGAACCTCCTTGTGGCAGCGGCCACCCGCGCAAGTGGCCTACCGCCAGCAGCACCAGCCCGAACGCCGCCGTAGTGATGTTGCTCAGCGGCTGAATGGCATGCGCCGCCATACCGGCCCACAAACCCCGAGCCTCCGGCGTCCGGAAACGCCGCACCAGCATAGCCGCCGACTGCACGGCATCGAGACCAAACCGGGCCATAACTAGTGGATGCCGCGGTATCCGGAGCGGTCCTAGAATAGCAGGAGCCAGCTTCGGCCAGTCGCGCACCAAAGGTTCAAGCAGGTTCCGGTAAGTAGATTCGTCGATGCCTAGTTGCTGAGCCGTTTCAGAGAGGGAGGTAACCAACTTGGCCGCCCGCCCGGTATCAAACGGGTGAGCTGCGGCCACGGGTGGGTCGATTAACTTCAAGCCGTAGTCAGCCAGCGGCAAAGTTTTGAAGAAGGGCGACTCGGCCGCCAACGGATGAATAGCCGAGCAAATATCATGTTTGAAACCTGGCAGCGTAAGCTCCGCTGTGCGCATGCCACCCCCAATGGTGTCCTTGCCTTCTAAGAGCAGCACCGACAGTCCGGCTTGCTGCATGGTAATAGCCGCCGCCAACCCGTTTGGCCCGGAACCCACCACTACCGCATCAAAATCTCGCTTGTCCAATAGCTCGTTGGTAAAAGAACCCGTACCCGAATAGAAGTTTATTCGAAGGTATAGAAC